>CAZXUP010000275.1:0-3580 GCA_964643815.1 uncultured Vampirovibrionales bacterium | reverse complement strand
CGGTGGGCAGTTTTTCCGCGCCCGGGTCAATTTTAATCAGCGCGACATCTTTGCTGACATCTCCGCCTACCAGCTTGCCCTTGTAGGTCTTGCCGTTCAGAAGCAATACTTCCAGCCGCTGGGCGTCTTCCACCACGTGCGCGTTGGTTAGGATATAGCCGTCAGGTGTTAAAATCACGCCCGATCCCATGCCTTGCTCCGGCACGACGTTGGCAAAGACATCGGTGGTGTAGACCGTGCTGCTGATGTTGACAACGGTGGGGCTGACTTTCTGGTAGATGGCAATGTTGACTTTTTCTTCCGGCGTTAAGGTGGGTGCTTGCGGGTTGGCAAACACATTGGGAATGCCGGTGGGTGTTTCCGTTGTGTCAAACGGCCATTGCACGATGCAACTCATCAACGCGCTGAGCAGGCAGACACAGAAAGAAAAACCGAGCAGCTTGCCTGCTTTGGAAAGCATGATTTTCCAATCGTCAAACATCAGACACCATCCCGAGCCTCTTTAATGAGGACTGCCTTTATGCGTAAAATAATGCTGAAATTTTACATCAAACAATGATGCGTTATACAGCCATCAACCTGAACAGGATGTGAGCAGCATGGTCAGCAGCGGTCTCAATCGAATTGCGGAATACGGCGAACTGGTGAAGTTTGAGCACACTATTTTTGCCTTGCCGTTTGCGTTTTCCGCCATGCTGCTGGCCACTCCCGCCGGGCAATGGCCGTCGCTGGCCACCGTGCTTTGGGTGTTATTGGCGATGGTGGGCGGACGCACGTATGCGATGGGCTTAAACCGGCTGATTGACGCGCAGATTGATGGCAGAAACCCGCGCACCAAAAGCCGCTCCATTCCGGCGGGGCGGGTCAAAAAACACGAAGCCTGGATGCTGGTGCTAGTTTCCGCCGCATTGTTGGTTTTTGCGGCGTTTCAGTTACCCGTCATTTGCCAAATGTTGCTACCGGTCGCGTTTCTGATTTTGACGATTTATTCTTATATGAAATTATTTTCGCCGTTGGCGCATCTGGTATTGGGTGTCGCGCTCGGCTCGTCGGCGGTGGGCGGGTGGCTGGCCGTCACCGGAGAACTCTCCTGGCTGCCGGTGATTTTTGGCTTTGCCATTGTGTTTTGGGTAGCGGGTTTCGACATTATTTATGCCTGCCAGGATTATGATTTTGATCAGGACGCAGGGTTGCAAAGTATTCCGGTGGCGTTGGGCTTGGAGCAAGCATTGTGGGTCAGCCGGGTTTTTCATGCACTCACCGTGTTGCTGTTGGTGTTGTTCGGCGGTCTGTATTTGTCTGAAGGTATCGGTTTCTGGCTGGCGGTTGGGTTGACGGCAGGCATGCTGCTGTATGAGCACTGGTTGATTCGGGGGGATGCGCAAAATCCAATCCGGTTGGAAAAGGTGAACGAGGCGTTTTTTATGGTGAATGGGCGCATCAGCATGGGTGTATTTTTGTTGGTGTTGATGGATCAATGTTTGGGCGGCTAAAACTGCTAAAATAAAACGATGGCTACTCCCCAACCCGAACTTGTCAAGTTGTTTCCCTTTACGCGACGTGCGTTGGTGGCCGTTCGGCAAGAGTTGATCGTACTCTTTGAAACCATCGGCACATCGGTGGCGTATGGTCGCCAGATTGTCGGCTTTATTCTCAAAGGCCGCTTCAGCATGCGTCATTTTATACAGCAGTTGTCGTTTGTGGGGGTCGATACGCTGGGCATTGCGCTGATTTTAACCACGTTTTCGGGTATGGTCATTGCGCTGCAAATTGCCAAAGAAATGGTGAAACAAGGCGCGGGCGATTATGTGGGCGCGCTGGTGGCAATGGCGATCATTCGTGAGATGGCGCCGATTATGACGGGGTTTGCGGTGATTGCCATGGCGGGTTCCGCGTTTGCCGCCGAACTCAGTACCATGCAAATTACCAGCCAGGTGAGTGCGATGCAGGTGCTGCATGTCAATCCCATCCGTTACCTGGTGATGCCGCGAGTATTCGGGTGCATGGCCGCCTTGCCGCTGATGAACATCATCACGGCGATTGCCGGGATTATGGGCGGGTTGCTGGTCAGCTATTACCTGGCCGATATAAATCCGGGCCAGTATCTCGATTCCGTCTGGAACCAGACGGGGATTAAAGATGTATTAGCGATGCTGCTGAAAGCATCGGTGTTTGGGTGTATCATCGCGATTATCTCCACCACCATCGGTATCAACACCACGGGCGGCGCCCGCGAAGTCGGAACCGCCACAACGCGCGCAGTCGTGTGGTCATTTGTGTTGATGGCCGTGTTCGATTATCTGTTGACGTTTTTGATTTATGGGTCGAGGGGCTGATGGAACGGAAAAAACGCGGCGAGCAGCAAACGCAGGAGACGCTGATTCGAGTGACGGATGTGCACAAATCATTCGGCGATCATGAAGTGCTCAAGGGCATCAGTTTTGAGGTGAAAGCGCATGAGACGCTGGGCATCATCGGCATCAGCGGTTGCGGCAAAAGCACCTTGCTCAAGATTATCAGCGGCTTGGAAACGCCGGATTCGGGCGAAGTGCATCTGGCCGATCCGAATTACAGCCTGGTGTTTCAGTATTCGGCCCTGTTTGATTCGTTGAGCGTCTTCGAAAATGTCGCGTTTTCGTTGCTGGAGAAACCGGATGCCGAATACGAGGAAGCCTTGGCCCAGCGTCGGCGGCAGCATCGTCAATATTCGATGCGCGAGATTCGGGAGATTGCCATCGAGAAACTGCGCATGGTGGGCTTGGAAGGCATTGAGGATCAGTATCCCAACGAGCTGTCGGGCGGGATGAAAAAACGCGTGAGTTTTGCGCGCGCCATTGTCAGCAACCCGCGGATTATTTTGTATGACGAGCCGACGGCTGGCTTGGATCCGATTGCATCGACTGTGATTGAAGATTACATCATGAAACTGCGTGATGAATTGAATGCGGCGAGCGTGGTGGTGACCCACCAGTTCTCGACGATTAACCACACCGATCGCGTGATCTTGTTGCATGACGGCGAAGTGAAGTGGGAAGGCACGCCGCAGGAGTTGCATCAGACGGATGACCCTTATGCCCGTCAGTTTGCCGATGCCAGCCTGGAAGGACCAATGACCTTGGAGGCTCGCTGATGAGGCTGGCACTGTTTCGGCCGGTTTTTGAAAAAGGCATCTGAAAGCAGATCAGGGTATAATGAGCGGTATGGATGAGGCGCTTTAGGTTTTAAATGAGTATTGCAGGCAAGCAACGGACATCGGCGGTTAAGGTGGGACTTCTCACCCTGGTGGGGCTTGGCTTGCTTATTTTTTCGCTGATTTGGTTGCGGGGTCGGGGCTTGGCCAGCGGCCAGCAAGAAACGGTTTTCTTTAAAGACGTGAACGGCATGCGCGAAGGCGCCGCGGTGCAAATGATGGGGATTCGCGTGGGCTTTGTGGACAAGATTGAACCCAATAAAAGCGACGACGGGCGTTATTATGTGAAGGTTTTGTTTACTCTCGACCCCGGCAAGCTGGAGCTTTTGAGGCATGAGGGCCAAAATCAGGGAGAGCCCATTCCCAAGGGGTCAACGTTATCGATTGAAC
>CAZXUP010000274.1:3363-3593 GCA_964643815.1 uncultured Vampirovibrionales bacterium | reverse complement strand
GAAACGGCCTGGTTTGGGTAGGCATGGCCATACAACTGGTTTTCGATTTCCGGAATGCGCTGGTACATCGGGGCTGTCTGGTTGGTGACCATAAACCCTTCGGCCTGTACTTGTATAGAGCCTGCCAGGACAATGCCTGCCAGGAGGAGAACACCGACAAGGCCGGATTGCAGGCAAGGGCTGAGCGGAAACCGTCGGCCGGATGGCATGGTTGGCTGCTTTCTCTCTGA
>CAZXUP010000274.1:0-3353 GCA_964643815.1 uncultured Vampirovibrionales bacterium | reverse complement strand
GGATTTGACATTATTGTACGTGATTCTTTCGTCAAGATTCATGTTGCGTCGCCTATTTGATTTTGATTGCCCTTGTGCTACTTTGTTATCCTTGTGTGTCCTCTCCCTTCATGTCCCAACCGTAGAGCGGTTTGAAAATCTGGCTGGGCCCTGCGGAGAGCACCGTGGAGATTTACACGACCCGGAGGTTTTTACCGAAATGAGCACCAATACGTACGAGGCGTTTGTTATCCTCAAGCCCATTCTGGATGTGGATAATTCCGACAATGTCTTGAAGCAGCTTGAAGAATCGATCGAGAGCCTGCAAGGCAAAGTCGTCAAGAAGGAAAAGTTGGGCCGCAAGCGTCTGGCTTACGAAATTGACAAGTTCAAGGATGGCTTTATCACTACGTATTTGCTCAATCTCGACTCCTCCAAGGTGACTGCTTTCAAGCGTACCTGCCAGTTGAACGAAGACATTCTGCGTTTGGCGCTGGTAAACCGCAGCAGTTTTGACATGAACGACACGACCATTTACGGTCGTGAGCGTCCGGATCACCGTGGCGATCGTCCTGATCGTGGCGAGCGTCCGCGCTTTCAACGTCCACCCGTCTCATCCGAAGCATAAAGAAGTGTATTAAGGAGCTGAATACGTGAGTTTCGCCAAAGCTGTCCTGTCAGGTGTCCTGGCTTCCGACCCGGAAAAACGGTTTACGCCCAACAATCACGCGGTCACCAGCTTTAACCTGTTGGTGGAAAACGCAGGCAACTTCAACCGCGCCGGTTCAAACGAACCGTTTGTGGTGAAAGTAACCTGCTGGCGCGGTTTGGCGGATACAGTGACGACGCAGTTGCACAAGGGCGATAACGTGTTGGTGGAAGGCAAGCTGTTGATGAACAGTTTCCAGGGCCAGGACGGCGTCCAGAAGAAGCTGTTTGAAGTGGAAGCGGCTTCTATTGATAAGTTGTCGGGGCGTCCCGAACCGTTGGTGGCCGTTGGCGCTGCGGCGGCTGGGGAAGGCGGACAATCCTCCTCCCCAGGTGGTGGCGGAGGGTCTTATCAGGCGGCGGCGCCTGCATCAGGCGGTGGCTATGCGTCCAAACCCGAATCTACCGGACATTTCACCTCCGAAGATCTGATGACGGAAGATGACATTCCGTTTTAACGGCAAATTCATTTGAAAGAAAGCAAAATAAGAAGGAAGGATCATTCAATCCATGCGACCGGACCCCAGAAAGAAAAAAGTCTGCAACTTCTGCACTGATAAAGTCATGCTGATCGACTTTAAAGATTCTCAAAAACTGAAACGTTACCTGACGGATCGTGGAAAGATTTTGCCGCGTCGCATTACCGGCACGTGTGCGTATCATCAGCGCAAGCTGGCTTGCTCGATCAAGCTTTCCCGTCAAATGGCGTTGCTGCCTTACATTATGGAAGGCTAGTTCAAGCGAAAGCTTTTACTTTCATAAAAACCCGGATGCGCATATGATGCGATCCGGGTTTTTTGTTGGATACCAACGGTGTTTTGAATATTGGTGTTTTTTGCAAAAAACCGCGTATAAAAAGAGCTGAAGAGGGTTATGTCTGTTGAATTGGGCTTATTTCTACAGCCCAATACAGTTGAGGCACAATGAGTATTGACCTCTTACGGAATTAATGATTCACTAAATATATCAGCAGATATATTTTCTCTTGATAGTTTTGAGTGCCGTATATTATTTTAGTGAGTGAGACCAACGTAGAATGGGGACATCCGTATAATGCCGATTACATTTGATACGCTTGAAGAGTTAAAGGCGTTTTGTCGTACTTTTCGTCTGGATGAGAAAGCTGGGAGCTTGTCTAAAAGTGGTGGCGAAGAAAGCGCACCCCGCCGGGGCCGGAAACCTGGAAGTTCAAAAAGACCCGTCGGACGACCACCCGCGAAATATAAAAAAGGAGCCGCTAAAACGGTTAAAGCCAAGGTGCCGAGAGTTCCGAAAGAAGATACGTTGACGTTCAAAATCCGTGAAACCATTCGCAAGTTTCTGGACGCCAATCGTTCTTTTACCGCCAATGATGTCTATGATGATCTGGTGCGTCGTGACAAGACCGTCAACAAGCAATCGGTGATTACATCGGTTTTAAAGCAGATGAACAGCGCCTTTAAAACCATTAAAGTAACCGAGCGTCCGGGCAACGGGCCGCGGGCGGTTAAGTTGTATAATCCATAAACAGTGGTGGGAAAAATAAATCACAAAAGCCGATTCATCCGTGAACCGGCTTTTGTGATGCGGTTTCGTTTAGAATAGCCGTATGAAGCAAATGACCGGGGAAACGGGCGCCTATGGCGCATTGCCTCTGCCACTGGCGCAGCGATTAAGGCAGGGGCAGTTTGACACGCCAGCGCGCATTTGTGATCTCATGGTATCGCTGGTCCAAGTGACTGGCTCCGATCGTGTGCTGGAACCTGGTTGTGGGGCAGCTCCGTTTTTAAATCGGGCGTTGGAGCGCATGATGACTGTGTCGGGCATACCCCCCGAGTCTTGTATTCAGCAGCTTTACGGTATCGAACTGGATCCGGTTTCGGTACAGTGGGCGCAAGCGCAATTTGGCGCGCAAATTCATGCGATGGATTTTTTAAGCGCGGATGCGGATGCGCTGGACCTGTTTGATGTGATTATCGGCAATCCGCCTTATATTCGTCACGAGCATGTGAAGCAGTCGGATCGGATGGACAAGCAGGCATCCTATACGGTGTTGTTATCCAAGTACGAAGATTACCTGGCAGCCTATCCCGAACAGAAAATCCTGTTTTCGCAAACGGCGGATTTGTATCTGTGGTTTTTCCTGCAAGCGGCCACATTATTAAAACCCGGTGGGCGCCTGGCGTTTATTACCAGCAACAGTTGGCTCAACGCATCGTTTGGGCAGGCCTTCCAACGGTTTTTACAGCATCGGTTTCATGTGCGCTGGATCGTCGAATCGGCTTGCGAGCGCTGGTTTCCGGATGCAGCCGTTAATGCGGTGATTCTGGTGCTGGAGAAAAAACTGGAATCGTCCAATGATGTGGCACCTGAACCGGTGCGTTTGCTCCGCTTCCATCAGTCGCTTTCAGATTGGTTTGCGGATTTGCCGGAAGAGCCAAGTCGGTACTGGCAGGCGCTGGATAAGAAAGTGCAGCGGATGTGTCATGTTGAACCTGCATCGGATGGTGCGGAGCTTCGGCTGCTGCCTGAAAAAAGATTCTATGCAAATTCGCGTTGGGCGTTTCAACTGCGATCTCCGCAGTGGTTATCCGAATTGCTGGAAAACCGGGATGCACACGTTGCGTTAAACGATGTCGGGAACGTACGCTATCCGCTGAAAACCGGCATCAACCCGTTTTTCTATG
>CAZXUP010000273.1:0-3627 GCA_964643815.1 uncultured Vampirovibrionales bacterium | reverse complement strand
GCACGGGCAAGACCAGATGCTGTGTTCTGTCCCAGATCTTTCCGAAAAAATTCAGGCCGTCATAGGCATCGCTGACAAGCCCGCCCAGCGGAAACAAGCCGGTTTTTACCGCAAAAATAGCCGCCAGCAACGCCAGCAGAAAATCCGGAAATGACATGCCAATAGAAGTCAGCACCGTCATGACGCGATCACTGATGGTGCGCCAGTGTAATGCCGCAAAGACGCCCGGCGGCACCGCAATCAGCCACACTAAAACCACCACGATTAAATTGAGCGTAACGGTGTTGCCCGAGCGTTGAAACAACAAGTCCGCCACGTCTTCGCCCGAAAACGTCCGGCCCAGATCGGGCGTGAAAAAACCAGCCGGGTTGCCTTGCAATAAGGCCTTGGGATGAAACTGCAATACATTGCCAAGCCACAAGCCGTACTGCGTCAGCATCGGCTTGTCCAGGCCCAGCCGTGCTTCTTCTTGCGCCAGCGCCGCTGCGGAAATTTGCGGGTTGTTGCGATAGCCTGCCAGCGGGTCAATCGGGTTTTTGAACGTGCGCGCGTCCATGAGGTGAAGCGATTGTCCACTACCCAGCGGGATATCAAGCGGGCCAATCGTCACGTTGTAGCGCATCAGGAAAAAGCCCAGGAACGAAATAATCAGAATCGTCGGGATGGACATTAAGATCCGTTTGAGAATATACAACGGGATGGACATACCCGGTTTGCCGCCCTCTCCTTGAAGCACATTGTGATTCGTCATATCATCATACCCTGCAAGCCATGCCCTGCCAACCGCGCAACAGGATAGGATCCCATCATGAACAACCTGCCCGATTCCCTCAATCCTATCCAATTCACCATCCGGCAATTCAAAAAAGAGGAGTCTCCACAGGATTATGCGCAGGTGATGCAATTGCGGACCGACGTTTTTATCAAAGAACAGCAAGTGCCCGAAGATCGGGAGCAGGACGAGTATGAAGACGAGGCGATTTTCTGGCTGATAAGCAACGCAGAAAGCGGTGAGCCACTCGCCACCGGGCGGATGCGTTCGTATCAGGAAGGTTGCCAGATGCAACCGGTCGCCAAGATTGAGCGCGTTGCCATCGTGCAAACCCTGCGGGGGCAAAATCTGGGCAGACGCCTGATGGAAGCAATGCTGGAAAACATTAACGCCGAGGGGTTCAGCCAAGCCATTCTCGATGCCCAGACACCCGTAATCGCGTTTTATGAGAAGCTGGGCTTTGTCGCCGAAGGCGAGGAGTTTATGGATGCGGGCATCCCGCACATTCGCATGCGTCTGGTATTGCGATAGTTTGCGCTAGAATCAATGGAACCAACCAAAGGAATGATCATGACCAACTATGCTGCAGAATTTCCCAAGTACCGAAAATGGGCCGTGGTCGGCGCCTCCGAAGATCGCGCGAAATACGGCAATAAAATCTATCGCGACATGCGTGATGCCGGTTACACCGTGTTTGCCGTGAATCCGAAGCTGCAAACCGTGGAGGGTGACGCCTGCTACGCCTCCATCAAAGACTTGCCCGAAACCCCGGACGTGGTGGATATGGTCATCCCACCCCATGCCTCGTTGCAGGTGATACAGGATTGTCTGGATGCGGGTGTCAAACGCATCTGGTTCCAGCCGGGGTCGGAAAGCAGCGAGGCCGTTCAAAAAGCCAAAGACGGCGGCATGGAAGTGGTGTATGACGCGTGCATCATGATCCAAAAGCAGGCGTGGGTTTAGAGAAATCACTTTTTAACTTGTTTCGATAGGGGGCTAGCCCCCTATCGGTACAAGCTTATGTTCAAGCTATAATAAGCAAAACTTTGCTTTCCCAATCTTGGAAACATCCTTGCTATGAACCCTGAGACACTCATCACCACCCCAACTCAACAAAATCCTAAACTCGAAAAAATCGCCCTGCTGGATTGCGGCGCGCAGTACACGAAGGTGATTGATCGCCGCGTGCGCGAAATGAACGTGGATACCGAGATCTTTCCGGTAAACGTCAAAGCGGAGGCGCTCAAAAATAATTTTTCCGGCATTATTTTGTCCGGCGGCCCCAACAGCGTGTACGAAACCGACGCGCCGCAATGTGATCCGGCCATTTTTGAACTCGGCATTCCGGTGCTGGGTATTTGTTACGGCATGCAACTGATGAACCGGCATTTTGGCGGCACTGTTCTGCCCTCTCCCACCAAGGAATACGGCGAAACGGAAGTAACAATTGACCCAAGCTGCCTGCTGTTTGACGGATTGAACGCGGGGCAGCATGTGTTGATGAGCCATGGCGACAGCGTCGGAGAACCCGCCCTGGGCTTTAATGTTGCCGGACATTCGCAATCCACGCATCATCATGAGGTGGTGGCTGCGATTGCTGATGCAGAACGTCGCTTTTATGGCGTGCAGTTTCACCCCGAAGTCGAACTGAGCATCAACGGCGGCAAGATGCTGGAGAACTTCCTGTACAAAATTTGCGGCCTCACCGGCGGCTTTGTGCTGGATAACCGCCTGGAAGAAGCCCTGGACGCCATCCGCAAGCAGGTCGGCGACAAAAAAGTGTTTGTGCTGGTCAGCGGCGGCGTGGATTCCAGCGTGACCGCCGCGCTGCTCGCCAAGGCGCTTCAGCCGGATCAGGTGTACGCAGTGCATATTGATTCGGGGATGATGCGCCATGAGGAGAGCGATCTCGTTTGCGAAGCGCTCAAGGCCATTGGCCTCAAACATATGGACCGTATCGACGCGGAAGCGATCTTTTTAAACGCAACTACCGAAATTGACGGGAAAATAATCGGCCCACTGAGCCAGACCACCGACCCCGAGCACAAGCGCCGCATCATCGGCGATGTGTTTTATCACCTCATCACCGATGCCATCCGTAAAAGCAAGCTGAACCTGAACGAGACGTTTATCGCCCAAGGCACGCTGCGACCCGATTTGATTGAGAGCGGCAACCCGGATATCAGCAGCGGTGCGCACACGATTAAAACACATCATAACGACGTACCCCTCATTCAGGAGCAGCGCAAGAAAGGCTTGATTATTGAACCCAACCGGGACTGGCACAAGGACGAGGTCCGCAAAATTGGCCGGATGCTGGGCTTGCCCGAAGAACTGGTCATGCGCCATCCATTTCCGGGACCGGGCTTGGCCATTCGGACGCTCTGCACCGAAAAACCGTATTTTACGGATCAATATGACTGCCTGAACGCCGAATTACAGGAATTAGCCGAAGCCGACGGTTTTGATGCCGCGCTGTTGCCCATCCAAAGCGTGGGCGTGCAGGGCGATAGCCGAAGCTACAGCTACGTGGCCGCTATCAAAAGCAAAACCAACACGCCCAATACGATGAGCTGGCCCACCATCCGCGCTTTGGCGCAAAAAATCCCCAACCGCCTGCACAAAATCAACCGGGTCGCCCTGGTGCTCAATGGCAAACCCTTGCCCGCACAGATTAAAACCATTACGCCCACCCTGCTTAACGAAGTGAGCCTGGAAAAACTGCGGGTGCTGGACCATATTGTGACCGAGGGCTTTAAGAACCGGGGCTTATACAACGTGATCAGCCAGTTATTTACGGTGTTAATTCCGATTGATACCGCTAACGAGGCCGAACAGCCTCCCAAACACTCAGC
>CAZXUP010000272.1:0-3665 GCA_964643815.1 uncultured Vampirovibrionales bacterium | reverse complement strand
GGTGGCGGACATGCTGACGCTGTGGGAAGACGGCTATGATGTCGTCTACGCCACCAGCTCCGGCGGGTCTTGCAGGTCGCCATCCATCAGCACCACCGCATCGCCCCGAGAGTAATCGATGCCCGCACTGATGGCGATTTGATGGCCAAAGTTACGGGACAAGTGCAGGGCGGTCAGCCAGTCGTACTGGTCCGCCAACTGTGTCAGCGTTTCAGCCGTCCCGTCGGCGCTGCCATCGTTGACGCAAATGACTTCCCAGTCGTAGGCGGCACCATTCCGGATCAACTGATCCACACGGCGACAGAGTTCAGGCAGGATACCGGACTCATTGTATACAGGCACAACCAGGGATACTGTCTTCTGCACGCTGGAAACCACTTTCATCGGGTTAAGGCTCACTGGGGTTCAAAAACGCAGCCTTGGCCAACATCATAACAAAAATCGGTTTTACACGCTCTACCGGTTCCAGTCCGGCTCGGCAGCCAGCGCATTAGTGAGCCACGGGCTCCGGCAGTTGCCGGTCTCTACGGACAAACAACTCAAACAGCTTGCGGACCAGCTTGAAGCCCCGAAAACGGGTGCCCACCAGTCCATGCTTTTTCAGCCTGAAGCCCTTTGGGAAAACCGTATCCTGATCGTAAACCGCGCCTTGGCAATGGGCCGATTCCAGCATCACGCATTCGCTCAGGTCCAGGCCCTGCAAATCCGCCTGGGTCAAACGGGTCTGGGCCATTAATGCCCGGCTGAAAACAGCCCCAACCAGGCAGCACTTGTGCAGATCAGTCGAAGCAAAATTGGCGCTGGTGAAGTTGGCTCCTGCCACCCGGGCATGCTGCATCCGGGCCTCTTTGAGGCAACAGAAAGCCAGGTGGGCCTTTCTGAAATCGGTATGCCGCAGACGGGCCTGGGACAGATCCGCCATAAACAGGTTGGCTTCCCGGAGATCCGCTTTTTGCAGACGGGCGGCGCGCAGGTTGGCCTGGTACAGGTCGGCGCTGCGAAGATCGGCACGGCGCAGGTTGGCCTGTTGCAGGCTGGCGTGCTTGATGAGCGCGCCGCTCAGCTTGGCGCAATAGAGGTTGGCCTCATCCAGGTTGGCGGATGACAGCTTGGCATGCTCCAAATTCGTCTCAACGAGTTGCGCTTTCGTCAGGTTGGCGTCGCGCAGGTCGGCATAGCGAAAATCGGCCCCGCTTAAGTCCGCCTCGGACAAATCCAGTTCGCTGAGATCCGCACACAAGAAGTGCGCGCCTTCCAGGCGGGCCCCTTTCAATGAAATCGGCCCCATCGGCGAACGCAGGCTGGTCATGGTGAGGTTGATACCAGCTAATTTGGCGCCCTGTAGGGCATTGGCGTCCGTCAATTCCAGAATCAGCGGATTCCATTGGGTCACCGGCTCGCCATGTTTTTTCAACAACGCCGTCAGATGCTGGCGAATCTCGTTGTAAGCATCGACATTGCCCGACAGCAAGGCTTCTCCCAGCTCGTAGGCATAACAATCCGCCTTCTGGAAATACGGCATTGCCAGCCCTTGGATATTCAGGCAGAAGACCACGCCTTGTCGGCTGCTGCGGGCCAAACGCTCGAAGGGCAGGACAATCGAGGAGGGGGGAAGAGAATCGGTTTCCAACACTGTCATGTCTTTTTTCTCTGTAAAGAGCTTCCGAATCGTTACCGTATCCGTATCATACAAATGCTGTTTAAAAAAAGGTTGTTCTGTGAAGGTTTTTGCCTGTTTGTTTACAGTTCTTCACGCACAAACAGGATTGTCATTACAGCCAAAAAACAACCGGAATACAAGACATTAAAATCACGCACGCAAATCGCAAATTAACCGGAGATAATCCGCCACTTCACGGGTAATCAAAAAATGCTCGGCCACGCGCTGATGTGCCGCGTCCCCCATCTGTTTCCGCCGTGCCGGATTGGTCAATAACTCCCGCACCGCCGACTTCACTTCCTCCAGCGTGGACACCAGGTAACCGGTCTGGCCATCGACAATCTGGTCCTGAATCCCTCCGACACGACCGCCAACCACCGGCTGGTGCTTCCACATCCCCTCAGACACCGTCAAACCGAAGCCTTCTTTGCAGGAGTATTGCAGCAACGCGTCGCATCCGCGCTGCAAGGCGTTGATTTCGAGATTGCCCACCCCATGATAGTTATTCAGGATAAAAATATCCGGGTCTTCCCCTGCCTTGCGCAGCGATTTTTCCCAGTACATCATACCTTCCGGGTCGTCAGTCGCCATTGAACCCGCCAACACCAGTTGCAAACCGGGAAATTCGGATTTCAAATCCTGATAGATCTGGATCACTTCCAACGGTTGCTTCCACGGGTCAAACCGGGACACCTGCAGCATCACCGGACGCTTGCGATCAATCCCGTATCGCTGAAACACCTCGTCAATCTCGGCTTGCGTCATGTTTCGGTTCTTCGGGCTGATCGGATCGATGGACGGCGCCACAATCCGCACTGCTTTAAAATCGGCGCGATCATGCACAAACGAATCGCGCGTCCAGAGCGCCATATCGTACTGCTTGGCAAAACAGCCGATGAAATCCCAGACTTCCGGGTTGGGCGAGGTCGTGTCGATGTGACAGCGCCACACCCAGCGGTTACGCCGTTCGGGATACAGTTCGATCAGCCCAACCGGTTGCGGATCGTGCGCAATCACCACGTCGTATTCTGTCAGCTTGCTATGATGATAGTTAGCCAACAGCGTGCGATAGTACTGCTCCCGCTCCTCGGCGCTCAGCGAAACATGCTCGCCCTGCAAGGCATTATGGCATTTTTTGGTGACATCATAGAAAGACGGATTATCGACATTGAGAATGAACCAGTCGGTCTTGAAGCCAACGGAAGCACCCAACTGGTTCATCAGCGGAATTTGCCGCTGCAACAATTCGGCCACACCGCCGCCAAATGATGTGGCATTGATATGGGCCACTTTGACATCCGCCAAAGATGACGCCAGCGACCGCAGCGAATCCATCATCAGGCTGCCCAGCTCGTGCTCGTACAGCTCAACCATATCAACGTTTTCGAGATTGCTTTGAACCAGGATCAATCCCTTGTCTCCCACCGTTTCCTGCGCCGCAACCTTCTGAAAATTCATCGCCTGAAAACTGCTATCGGCAGGCTTCGTTTGTAGCTGCGTCAGACTCTCGATCAGGCTATCACGATTCATATCCAACGTCTCCCTTCAAACTTTTCCCTCCCGCTCAGGAATCGTCTGATAATACAACGCCCTTTTTCCCAGTCACAAGAGACGTCCAACTATTTTTAGCCAGGGTAGCCATTGCCCGATCAGGTGATACACCGCCTGAAAAACAGTCTCCGTTTCAGCAAGTTCGCAAGTACAAGATGTGAAAAAACATCGGGCTATGGCACAATAACGTTCATCGAAGGAATTGGCAAAAGAGAGGACAAACGCCATGAAAATTGCCCGGGATGTTACCGAACTCATCGGAAAGACGCCGCTGGTCTACCTGAACCGGGTGACGGCGGGATGCCAGGCCAAAGTGGCCGCCAAGCTGGAAAGCATGGAACCCTGCGGCAGCGTGAAAGATCGCATCGGCAAAAGCATGATTGAAGCCGCCGAACAACGCGGCGACATTACACCCGGCAAAACCGTTTTGGTAGAACCGACCAGCGGCAACACC
>CAZXUP010000271.1:2451-3667 GCA_964643815.1 uncultured Vampirovibrionales bacterium | reverse complement strand
TTCAGGAGTTGATTGAGGGCGTGGATGTCCGGGTGTATGTGGTGGGCAATGAGATTTTTGCTGGCGAAATTCGCAGCAAGACGCTGGATTTTCGGGAAGATCCTCAGGCAGAAATCGTCCCCATTCAACTGCCGGATAGTGTAGCGAAAGATTGTCAGGCCCTGGCTCGTATTCTCGGGTTGGTCTATACGGGTATCGATATTCGCCGTACCCCGGCTGGAGAATACGTGTTTCTGGAAGGCAACCCATGCCCCATGTTTATGCATTTTGAGCGACAAGCCAAATATCCCATCAGCGACCGGCTGGTGGACTTGCTGATGGCTGATTGACCCGGTTATTTCACCGATTTATAAAGGCTGGCCGTTCAGCTCGATGCGGGGGAGTTGGGGCGTTTGGGGCACCGGGGCGGCACCACCGGCCTGAATCCCGTCACTGTTTTGGATGACGCCATTTCCGGTTGGCTGCTGGGCGGGCGGCTGGTTAGCCGGTGCTGGTTTATTGCCGGCCCCAGCGGGTGTGGCAGGACTCATACTTTGTTGCAGGACGCCAATCCGTTCCTTGGCCTCTTTCAGGTAGCGGGCCGCCGGATCGCTTGCGTATACCTGATAGATTTCCAGGGCGTCCTGATATTTCCGTTGTTTTTCAAGCGTAATGGCCAAGCCGTAGCGAGAATCGCTGTTGGTCGGGTCCAGCATCATCGCTTGCTTGTACGCGGAGGCGGATTCATCCAGCAGGCCCAGTTCGTTGTACACAATGCCCATGTTGTAGTGCAGCATGGGTAGTTTGTCGTTGATGGCGAGTGCGCGCTGATACGTGTTTTTGGCTTGCTCAAAATTCCCCAGGCTCTGCCATTGGGTGCCCAGCGCCAGCAAGAGATCGATATTATCCGGTTGCAGGGCCAGCGCTTTCTCATAAACGGAAATTGCGCCGCTGGCGTTGTCTTGGGCGGAATAGGCATCGGCCAGGGTAATCAATACCTCCAGGTTACCCGGATTCTCGGTTGCCAGCGTTTCCAGTGTCTGGATATTTTCAGACGACGCGCCGTTGCTGCCGGGTTTCCCTTCGGTGTGGGCCATCGCCAGCCGTGTGCGGTTCAGCAGGGCGGTGACGTTTTTCGGATCTTTTTCCAGCACGGCGTTGTAGGCTTCCAGCGCTTTGTCCTGCATTTTCAGGTTGTAATAAGTGTTGCCCAACCCCAGGTAGGGCCAGTAGTTTT
>CAZXUP010000271.1:0-2441 GCA_964643815.1 uncultured Vampirovibrionales bacterium | reverse complement strand
CCTTGGCGGCATATAACGTGGCATCGCCATAGTGTGCGGTCGCGGTGTTAAAATCACTCGCCTTGTAAGCGGTATCGCCCAGTGCGGTCAACGCGACCGCCAGATCATTCCCCATGCTGGCCCGGTTGATCTGATATGCGCCCAGGGCTTGCGGGTCGGCGTAATAAATCTGTTTGTATAAGGTCACTGCTTTGTCGTAGGCTGCCGATTTGTGATACGCGATTGCCAGGTTGGATTTGAGTTGCAGGTCTTTTTCGGCCATGGCGGAGGTGCGCACATCGGCTGTCAGCGTCTCGTACAGGCTGATGGCCTTGGACAGATCGCCTGTCATTTGAGTGGCATACGCCATGTCTTTCTGGATGTCATAGCGTTGTTGCGGCTCGTTGGTAGCTTGCAGCAGGGTATCCATTTCGGTAATCGCCGTTTCGTAGCGTTTGTCGTCCAGGTAGGTGCTGACCAACATGCGACGGACATCCTGGTTATCCGGGTGCAGTTTTAAAAACGCCTGATAGTTTTCAATCGCTTGCGTCATTTTCTTTTGGCTCTGGTGTAAATCGGCCATACGCAACAGCAAATCGTCTTTTGCCGGATTCAATGCAAACGCTTTTTGATAGTGATGAATCGCCAGATCCGTCTGACCAAGCGCTGCGTGTGCGCGACCCATTTCTTCACTGATATCGGATTTTCCGCCTTCCTTGGCGTAGGCGGCTTTCAATTCTTCCAGTGCTTTTTCCGGTTCATTGGCGCCATTGAGTGCGCGCGCCAAATCCAGATGATCGCCAAATTGTTCCGGGAAACGCGCTTTGAGCAGATCGTACTGTTTGACGGATTCCGCTTCTTTGCCGGTCACCAGATACAGCTTGGCCAAATGACGGCGCGCCTGGATATGATCGGGGTAACGGGTTAAAAATTGCTCGTAGTGGGCAATGGCGGGGTCGTATTTCTTCTGTTGAATTTCGGTGCGGGCCAGGTTCATCAATGCAAACTGATAGTTGGGGTTATTCTGAAGCGTCAGGGCATAGGCTTCTTCGGCTTTCTGGTACTGACCCAGTTGCTCGTATACTCCGGCCAGCGAATACAGGAGCATGACATCCTGCGGGTTGAGGCTGAGGGCTTTCTGGTAGTAGCTGGCCGCTTCGTTGGGCTTGCCTTGCTGGTTGAGGATGGAGGCCAGTTTGACATAGTTGAGGTAATCTTGCGAGTCCAGCGCAATGGCCTTGCGCAGCGTCTGTTCGGCCTCTTCAAGGTTGCCGCGGCGTTCGGCCTGCTGGGCCTGGATGTAGTATTCACGGGCCTGTGGGGTCAGTGCCCAGACGGTGCTGCTGTTGATTGCCAGCCCCAGGCTTAAGGCCAAAACAAACAGGGATTGCGTCTTTTTCATGAGTCTCTTGCCTCTTTCCACCAAAAACAGTTCTTCCATTATACAGGGGTTGGGTTCTAAAGATTTGTTACAACCCCCTCAAGCTTTGTGGGCAAGCGCCGATGCCTCCAAAGAGACGCTAAGAGAGCGCTCGCTACGAGGGGTTCATCACGATGAGAGTCGAGGCGCTGGACGTCAATTTGGGTGCCAATACCATTTTGCCTGCATTTTTTCCGATGCAGGCCGGAGAGGCATTGCCGGAAATCACGATGATGGGCGCTACAGGGCGCTCTTTTCCGATTGAAGAAATCTTAAAAAGCCAGCAACCCCAAAAAGCCGGAAGACGTGTCTCCTCCGGTCGTGGCCTCAATTTGCACGATATCGTAAAGCTGTTGCAAGTCGGTAGCAATAAGCTCCGTATTTTAAAACTGCTGCGCCGGGCCGACTGGATCAACCTTTTGCATCTGATGCCCAAAGAACTACTGATTAACGCGCTGCGCTTGTTCAGCAAATCGAAACTGATGCGCTTGATTATGATGTTGCCCAAGCGCTTGCTGATTAAAATGCTGTTGCGCATTTTTAAACTGGAAGACTTGATGAAAAAAATGCCGACCGTTGAGCTGATGCGTATTTTGCGCTCTGGCAAGCTGAACAACCGTGAATTGGTGAAAGGCTTGCAAAAGATGGACCCGGCGTTTGTGATGTTGTTGTTGCAGCGTATTTACGGCGATTACGATTACTCGCATTTAAAGCAGTACGATATGATGCGCATTTTTATGCACACCAACAAAGAGCGTTTGATGGAAGCGTTTAAAACCTTGCCATTCAAAGTGCTGACGCCATTCGTAACAGAATTCGTCAAACGCGATCCGGAATTGCTGATGAACATCAGCGATGCGTTTATTTTCAAACTGTTGGATCGCATGAGCAAACCCACGTTGCTTCAGGCTTGTACCGTGTTGCCCAACGATATCCTGATCAAATTTTTGACGCAGTTGCCCAACCAGTTGCTGATGAGATAGGCTTCCAGCGTTTTTTCATCAATTTGCGCGGCGGCCAGCATCAGCAACTGGTTGGGCAA
>CAZXUP010000270.1:0-3714 GCA_964643815.1 uncultured Vampirovibrionales bacterium | reverse complement strand
TTCCATCTGCAGCAAGCGGCTGATGCGTTCTTTCTTGCCCTTGGTGGCGTTGGTAACGTAAGAGCCGGCAGGCAGCGTTCCGCTGTAGCAACGACAGAAGGTCAGACGGCCCACGTAGGGGTCGGTCATGATTTTGAAGGCCAGCGCCGCAAAGGGTGCGTTGTCGTCGGACGGACGTTCCGCTTCGGTTTCATCGAGGTTTTTGCCTTTGATGGCGGGAACGTCGATCGGGGCGGGCAGGTAATCCAGCACCGCATCCAGCATCAATTGCACGCCTTTGTTTTTGAAGGCGGTGCCGCAGGTGACCGGAACGATTTTGACTTCGCAGGTGGCTTTGCGGAGTGCTTTCTGGAGATCGGCCACCGGAATTTCCTCGCCGCCCAGATATTTTTCCATCAGGACGTCATCGGTTTCCACAATGGCTTCAATCAGCGATTCGCGCAGCACAGCGGCCTGATCGGCGTAGTCAGCGGGGATCTCACGCTCTTCGATGTCGGTGCCGAGATCGTTGTTGTAGATGTAGGCTTTTTGACCAATGAGATCGATGATGCCGGTCATCTGGTCTTCAGCGCCGATGGGCAACTGGATGGGGTGTGCGTTGGCGCCCAGACGGGTGCGCAACTGATCGACCACGCGCTCGAAGTTGGCGCCGGTACGGTCCATTTTGTTCACGAAGACCATCCGGGGAACCTGGTAACGGTTGGCTTGGCGCCATACGGTTTCGGACTGCGACTGGACGCCGCCCACCGCGCAAAACACGGCAACCACGCCATCCAGTACACGCAGGGAACGTTCCACTTCAATCGTGAAGTCCACGTGGCCCGGGGTGTCGATGATGTTGATCTGGTAGTCTTTCCAGTACGCGGTAATCGCAGCGGACGTGATGGTGATGCCGCGCTCGCGCTCCTGCTCCATCCAGTCGGTGACGGCGGTGCCTTCGTGGACTTCGCCGATTTTGTGCACTTTACCGGTGTAATACAGAATGCGCTCGGTGGTTGTTGTCTTGCCGGCGTCAATGTGGGCCGCAATCCCGATGTTGCGGACTTTTTCCAAAGGGAATTTTCTTGCCACGGTGTCAACCTCTTTTGTTTGTTGTAATGCGAATGGCCTGACCTGAACAGGGTGGAAGCAGGGAGTGGATAAAAGGCGAGGTGGCACACAATGGGCCACCTCGCGCGAGTTGATTTCTAGAACCGGTAGTGGGCAAACGCCTTGTTGGCTTCCGCCATTTTGTGGGTGTCGCTTTTCTTTTTGGCGGTTGCGCTGGTGTCGCCACGATAGGTTTCCAGCAGTTCGTTGGCCAGCTTGTCGGCCATGGTGCGGCCCTTGCGCTTGCGGGCAAAGTCAATCAGCCAGCGCGAACCAATCGCAAGGCCTTCATCTTCGCGCACTTCCACCGGCACCTGATAGGTAGAACCACCCACCCGGCGGGCTTTGACGCGAACCAGCGGACGCGCTTTCTTCAGGGCTTTGCGGAATACATCAATGCCCTTGTCGTCGGTTTTGCCTTCCAGTTGATCGATGGCCTCGTAGAAAAGACGCTCCGCCACGCTCTTCTTGCCGCGGGTCATCAGGCGGTTGATGAACTTGGACACTTCCACGTCATTGTAAAGCGGATCCGGCATCGGAATGCGTTTTTTCGGTTTCGAGCGACGGGACATATAGTCAAAACTCCTTGCTTCTTACTGTTTCTGCGATTACTTCTTCTTGGCGGCAACTTCGTTCTTTTTGGTGCCGTACTTGCTGCGGCCTTGCTTGCGATCTTTCACGCCTGCCGCGTCCAACGTGCCGCGAACAATGTGATAACGAACACCCGGCAAATCCTTCACCCGGCCACCGCGAATCAGCACGACGCTGTGCTCTTGCAGGTTGTGGCCGACGCCCGGAATGTAGGAGGTCACTTCAAAGCTGTTGGTCAAGCGAACACGGGCCACCTTGCGAAGCGCCGAGTTGGGCTTTTTGGGGGTGGTGGTGTAGACCCGGGTGCAGACGCCGCGTTTTTGCGGGTTGCTGGCCAGGGCAGGCGACTTGGTTTTGTACTGGACCTTCTTCCGTTCCTTCCGGACGAGTTGGGCAATGGTTGGCAAGGTTTTATCTCCTTAGACGGTTTTTGTTTTAAATCTCAGTGAGGGGAATCACACCTGGGTTCCGCGAGGCTGAACATGCACTTTCACGGACGATCTAATGTATCCAAAGCAAAAATCAATGTCAACTTGTTCGCGTGGGGCTTGGCTTGGGCTGATCGGTGGATAACGGGCTTTGTTAAGTTTTGTTTTTGACCAATCCTTCCGGCACCAGGCGATAGCCGCCGCCATAAATGGTTTCGATGTAGTTCTTGCCTTCCGAAACCTTTTCCAGCTTGGCCCGAAGGTGGCGCACATGCACCCGGATGGTCTCCACATCGTCATCCGGCGAGTAGCCCCACACCTCTTGCAGCAGTTTGCCGAGGGACAAGGTTTGGTTGTGGTTCTGCACCAGGCAGTTCATGATTTCGAACTCGGTGGGGGTCAGTTTGACGATGTGATTCTTGATTTTGACCTCTAAATTCTCGGGCACCAGGGTGATATCGCCGATGGACAAGATGTCCGTGCTGGCGGCGGATTTGGGCAACTGGCCCGAACGCCGCAGCAGGGCGCGGGTTCGCACTTGCAGTTCCGGCAGCTCAAAGGGTTTGACCAGATAGTCATCCGCGCCGACATCAAAGCCTTTTACCTTGTCTTCCACCACGCCCAGGGCGGTTAGCATCAGGACGGGCGTGTTTTCGGTGGCCGGGTTTTTGCGGATGCGCTGGCAGACGGTGTATCCGTCCGCATTGGGCATCATGACATCCAGAATGACCAGATCCGGCAGCTCTTGTTGAATCAGGGCGTAACCTTCCACCCCGTCGGACGCTGTCGAGACCTTGTGCCCCTGCATTTCCAGGTTTACTTTCACCAGGGTCTGGATTGCCGGATCGTCATCCACCACGATAATTTTTGCCATGGTTCAAATTGCCTTTTCAATGAGGATTCTAATGAGGGCGCTCGGCCAGCGTGATTTGCAGTGTGTGCGAATTGCCGTTTCGGACCACGCTGATGGTCACCTTGTCACCGGGCCGTTTCGATTCGATGTAGTTCATGAAGCGATCCGCGCTTTGGGCGGGCTTTCCATCGTAGGTTACGATGATATCACCACCCAGGGGCACCCGGCGATTGCCGATAACCAAAACGTCGCCTGCTGGGCGCAATCCGGCTTTGTCGGCGGGGCCGCCCGGCAGCACGCGAGAAACCATCAGGCCGTTTTTTACAGACAACTTCAAGGCTTGCGCGATGCTGGGGGTGATTTCCATCCCCAATTCAATGCCCAGATAGGGGCGGATCACCCGGCCATAGGCGATCAAATCTTCTGAAATGCGCTTGGCGGCATTGGCGGGGATGGCGAAACCAATGCCTGAGCTGCTGCCGGATGGGCTGAAAATGGCGGTGTTGATGCCGATGAGCTGTCCGGCGCTATTCAGCAGCGGTCCACCCGAGTTGCCCGGATTGATGGCGGCGTCGGTCTGGATGATGTTTTCCATCAGGCGTCCGTTCCGGGCGCGCAATGTGCGTCCCAGGCTGCTGATGATGCCGGTTGTGAGGGTGCTGTTGAGGCCAAACGGGTTGCCGATGGCGTACACGGCTTGGCCCACTTGTAACTGGCTGGAATCTCCCACCGTGACGGTGGGCAGTTTTTCCG
>CAZXUP010000269.1:0-3760 GCA_964643815.1 uncultured Vampirovibrionales bacterium | reverse complement strand
GACGGTGATTTGAGTGAAGTCTCGGCCGACGTGGCCAGCGGAATGCGGCTGATCGATTGCACGCCCGTACACAGAATCACCTCGGCTTCGCCCGCCAGAATAGCGTTTTTGGCATCGCCCACAATATGCAATGAAGAACCACAGAAGCGATCGACCGTGACTCCGCCCACCGTATGCGGCAGGCCCGATTGCGGATGCAAGACGATCAGGCGCGCCAGGTTCAACCCCTGCTCGGCCTCCTGATGGACGCAGCCGGTCAGCAGCGATTCAATGTCATCGGGATTGACGCCGGTACGTTCCAATAAACTGCTCACCAGCGAAACCAGCATTTCATCCGGCGCAACATGAGCCAGTTGACCTTGCTTGGGACTGCCCGAGGTTGGCTCAATCGCGCGAGCAAATGGCGTGCGCACAAAATCAACGAGCACAGCTTTTCTCATGAGGCCTGCTCCTTATCCAGATCCGGCATCTGGGGCATTTCCAGCACCAGTTGTATCTCATCGCCGTAAGCCAAGTGGTTCAGCCTTTCTTGTTCTTCCACGGTTTTCCAGTCTGGTTTGCCCACCGCTGTTTTGGGAATCTCGTGGGTGATGAATTCAATATGGCGCGGCATCTCAATTCGACTAAGATCCTCGGCCAAAAATGCTTTCATCTCCTGCTCGGTGGGTTTGTGGGCTAGCCCGTGCCTCAGCCGGATAAAGGCCTTGGCCGCCTCGCCGGAGCGCGCATCCGGCACACTGATAACCAGACACTCGGCTACAGCCGGATGGCGGGAAATGGCCTGCTCGATTTGCGTGGGATAGACGTTGAAGCCGTTGACCAGAATCAGACGCTTCTTGCGGTCCACAATGTGCAAATAATAATCCTGATCCAGATAGCCCAGGTCGCCGGTGCAGAACCAGCCCTCATGCATGACCTCAGCCGTTTCTTGCTCGTGATTGTAATAGCCTACCATCACTTGAGGGCCCTGGATACAAATTTCACCCACCTCGCCCAGTGTCAGCGTGTGTGCAGGGTTGTCCGGATCGGTGATTTTTATAGAGGTCATCGGCAACGGCAGACCCACCGATTCCGGTTTGTTAAGCCCGAAAGGCGGATTGCTAGCCGATACCGGCGCTGTCTCGGTCAATCCATAACCTTGCTTAATCAGCCCCGCTTTGCGACTGACATGCTCAAACGCGGCATCCAGTCCGTAGGGCAGGGCGGCACCACCCGAAATGACCGCTTGCAGCGAGGAGAGATCATATCTCCCAACCTTGGGATTTTCAGAAATTGCTTGCAGGAGACGCGGTACAGCCGGGAACAGGGTCGGTTTTTTCTCCTGAATGGTCTTCAGCGTCTCTTTCAAATTACGCGGATCAGGCAGGATCAACAACTCATGGCCTTGTTTCAGGGCGGAAATCATCGCAACCGTCATCCCGAAAATATGGAAATACGGAATCGTGGCCAGCACCCGTTCATTGCCCGTCTTAAATAGCCCTTTGGCATCCGGCTTCGCACTGGAAGCCTTGAAGTATTCCTCGATCTGGGCCGTGTTGGCCACCAGATTTCGATGCGTCAGCATCGCACCTTTGGGCGTGCCCGTGGTGCCGCCTGTATATTGCAACACGGCGACATCGTCCGGGTTGATCACAACCGGTTTGAAGGGGTGTGTCGCGTTAATCAGATTGCGGAACCAGACAACACCATCGTTTTCCGATACCTTTTCCCAGGATTCTTTTTCACGCTCTTGCGGGCGGGCAATTTGCGACCCCTTGAGAAACCGGTAGGCGCGCGACTTGAGGAAGGGCAGCGCGTCCTCCATCCGGCAGGCAATCACACGTTCCAGCGTGCCTTCGCGTTGAAGCGCCTCGGCGTTTTCGAACATATGCTTCAGATCGAGCGTCACCAGCAGTTGAGTCTGGCTGTCGCGGGCCTGTTCGCGCAGTTCCTGCAGTGTGTGCATCGGGCAAAAATTGACGACGGTGCCGCCTGCCTTGAGAGCCGCAAAGAACATCACCGGATAATACGGCGAGTTTGGCATATAAAGACCAATTTTGGTGCCCTTGCCGACGCCCAGGGCTTGCAAACCAGTGGCAGCCTTGTCGATCAGAATCCCGAGTTCGCGGTAGGAGTATCTTTTGTTCAGAAAATCAATACTGGGCAGTCTGTCATAACGGCTCACCGCTTCTTCAATGAGTTGCACCAGCGTCATGTCCGGGATCGACAGGTTCCAGTGCGTTCCCATCGGATAGATGGCCTGTAGGGAAATCCCGTCGGCGATGGCTTTCTTTGGCCCCTCGGGTTGCGAGGTCGCACCGAAATCCGACCCGAAATCTTCAACCTGAATGACCTGATGACGAAGCAGCTCGGCCTGCTTGAAAACGTCTGCATCATGCCAGTTCAGAAGCCCCTTTTCGACGGCTTGGCGCAGCAAGTCGTCGGGTGTACCGGCATCCAAGCGTCCCTCTTTTTTGGCCGCCCGGATTTTGCCTTCCAGGGTTTCAGCGGCAATCACGGCTTCAAAAGCCTGCTCCAGTTGGGCCAGTGGTTCATTCTTGGACATGGGCCGGGCCATAGGAACGAAAATTCCGTGCGTCAGGCGATCCCGCTCGGCTCCGGGGCTTAGCAGGATTTTGGCCACTTTTCGATCCAGCCGGTGTGAGGGGGGGGCAAAACGTTGCCCGCGTGGGAAAACAACCAGGCGAAGCATGGGAGCCATCCATCTTGCGGGAAAGTTTTTCAATAGGCGATCCAGACTCTCCTCAACCTGATGCAGCGAGGTCTGGCAAGCCCAATGCATCAACGGCAAGTCTTCAGCGAGGCGGCCCTGTGCGTTGAAATGCCGCAGCGTACAGGAGGCCATGTAGAGGTGGCTCATCGCATCGCCCAGCAGCGCAGAAATACGCTCCTTTCGCTTAACGTTGGCCCCGAGCAGCATCAACGTCATATCGGCCAACGTGGCGTAGCCCGCACTCAGGCGGTTAATCTGG
The DNA here is from genome assembly GCA_964643815.1 of uncultured Vampirovibrionales bacterium. Lineage (GTDB taxonomy): Bacteria > Cyanobacteriota > Vampirovibrionia > Vampirovibrionales > Vampirovibrionaceae > CAZXUP01. Next base: position 788 of record CAZXUP010000269.1, on the reverse strand, counting down.
CGAAAATATCGCACCTGCTCGCGCGAGCAGTCGGGATGCCGGCTGAAGGCGCCATCACTCAAGCCATAGAAAAAGCTGGCCAGCGTGTTGGTGACGCTCATCCGCACATGGCGAGCCATCAGTTCGGTGAAGCGGCGTTTGGCCTCACCTGCATCCGGCAGCTTGGCAGCTTCCATTTCCTTGAGAATATAAGGATGCGAGCGGACCGAGGCCTGCCCGAAAATAATCATGTTGCGGGTCAGGATATTAGCGCCTTCTACCGTAATGCCGATGGGGATGCCGTGATACAGTGGCCCAAGCAGGTTGCCCGGCCCTTCACAAATGGCCTTCCCGCCCAGAATATCCATCCCGTCGTTCACAATGCGGCGGCCCGCTTCGGTCATGTGGTACTTCAGCACCGCGGATAGGATGGTGGGATGCTCACCGCGATCCAACATCTGTAATGTGGCGATCCGGGCGGCGTCCATCATATAGGTCGTTCCGGCAATCCGGGCCAGCAGCTCCTCAACACCCTCAAATTGGCTGATTGGAATACGAAACTGCTTGCGCACCCGGCTATAAGCCCCGGCGACGCGTGATACCAGCTTGGCTGAGCCCGTGGACAGCGCAGGCAATGATACCGCGCGGCCGACGGACAGGCATTCCATCAGCATGCGCCAACCTTGACCAGCGTAGTCTTTTCCGCCAATAATATTCTCCAGGGGTATCCAGACATCGTGGCCGGAGGTGGGTCCATTGTGAAAAGGGATTCCCAGCGGATTATGGCGCTGTCCCGTAACAACACCGGG
>CAZXUP010000268.1:0-3764 GCA_964643815.1 uncultured Vampirovibrionales bacterium | reverse complement strand
GCTCAGGCCATGCTCGCGCAAAATGGCATCAGCCACCTCCCGGCCGGTCACGCCCCGCGAAACCCGAACCTGACTGTATTTACCCACGGTGTTCTTCACCCACAATTGGGGCACAAACACCAGCACCATGCCAATCAGCATGACGAACATGTAGGATGGGTCGTAAAAGAACATAATGGGGGTACCTCCTCGTAGAAAATTAGATGCCGGATACGGGCAAATGTTCCGCCTGAGCTGCGCCCGGGACTTTTGTAAAACAGCCAAGCTTTTTTACATCATTGCTTGTGCCTTGCAACGCACCCAGCGCCCAGTCACGGGCAGGCATCTCGCGCTTTCCGGCGGGTTGCAAGGTTTGGATTTCCAGCGGCTCGCTGCCGGTTTGCACCAGAATGCCTGATTCAATAATAGCGAGAATTTCGCCGGGTTGTCCGGTTTTAAGAAAGTTTTTAGAATCGCTCGTCTGCCTGGCTTGCAGGATTTTAAAGCGTTCCCCGTTCAAAAACGTGGCGGCGCCCGGTGCCGGGTTAAATGCGCGAATCTTTCGGTGCAGCACGTCCGCTGCTTCCTGCCAGTCCAACAATGCTTCCTCTTTGGCGCACTTGGGCGCGTGGGTGGCCTGCTCATGGGCCTGCGCTTCAGGCTGGACGCTGCCAGCGACCATGCCGGTAAGTGTCTCTACCAGCAACGGACCGGCTAACTGCGAAAGCCGACCGGTCAGCTCACCCATCGTCTCGTTGGGTTCAATAGCAATGGTGCGTTTCAGCAACATTGGGCCGGTATCCACGCCCAGTTCGGTCAGCATGGTGGTGATGCCGGTTTCGGGCTTGCCTTGCAAAATGGCTTGCTGAATGGGATTCGGGCCACGAAACTCTGGCAACAACGAGGCATGGGCGTTGACCGTGCCGACTTTAGGGATGTCTAGAACGTCCTGCGTTAAAATCTGCCCAAAGGCGACGGTGACCAAAAAGTCCGGTGCTAAGCCACGGAGATGGGCTTTGAGGGTGTCGTCTTTTTTGATGGATGGCGTTTGAAACACCGGCAAGCCCAGTTGCTCGCCCAGTGTTTTGATGGGTGGCGGGGTTAGTTTCTGTCCACGCCCAGCCGGGCGATCCGGTTGCGTGACCACGGCGGCGATTGCAATGCGCACATCATCGGCCAAGGCTTGCAAGGCCGAGAGCGAAAAGGCCGGGGTGCCCATAAACACGATGCGGATTGGGTTGCTTGCAGTCATGAACGATTCTGACTTCTGATTGAGGGCCAAACTCGCCCCATCATAGCAGCAAGCATCTTTGGTGTCATTGCAAGGAGAGTGGTGCCCCAGTAGCTTTCATCTTAAGGTGCATAAACTACATCCGGACGCCTGCTAGGGCCTCGTCAAGTTCCGGCTCAGCCACAATCTTATCGGCTTCAATGGGCGGCAGGTTGTTCTCGGCTAGCAACTGGTCTGCCGAGAAGCGATCAATGACGTGATCGACAAACAACACGCCGTTGAGATGGTCCAGCTCGTGCTGAATGGCCCGTCCTAACAGGCTGCCATTGGGGACGGTCATCTCCCGCGTTTTGCCTTTCAGGTCCATGTAGCGCACCGTAATAGTCTCGTAGCGCTTTACATCCGTGTACACACCCGGAAAACTTAGGCAGCCTTCACGACTGATGATCGCGCCTTCTCTTTTAACGATCACCGGGTTGATGAACGTCATCTGCGGCAATGGATCGTCATCGGTCGAGCAGTCCAGCACAAAAATGCGCTTGAGCACGCCGACTTGCGGCGCCGCCAAGCCCACGCCGTTGTAATCGTACATGGTGTCAAACATATCTGACACCAGTTTCTGAATCTTGGCGGAAATCTTGGTTACTTTTTCGGTTTCCTGGCGCAACACCGGGTCGCCATAATTGACCACTTTTAAAACGGACATGGGGCCGACTCAAGCTCCTTGTGATTTCTGTCTGGCACTGGATGTCGTATCCTGTTGAATACGGCAGGTGTTTCTTTGATTGCCTTCCTTTTTCAATTATAGATCAAAACTGGAAAATGAGTACCCCGCATGGCGCTTGAGACGCACAGCACCGTTCATTCCACGATTCAAAACCCGACAGGCCTGGGTGATTCTCTCATCAATGCCCCCATCGACCTGCATCCGGCGCTGGAGGCGGTCCGACAGATGAAAGAATTTCAACCGCCCCGGCCAGGGCTGCTGGATGAGTTGCTGAAGCATCCGCTATTGAAGCAATTGAGTGCGCAGGCGGAAGCGTTGATGAATCAGCTGACGAAAGCGCTGCAACGTCTTTTTGGGCAGGTGCATCTGCCGGGCGTTGCCAATCTGCCCGACAACATGCGGGATATCTTCAGTGGTTTTATTGCGTTTATTCTGGTGCTGATGGGGCTATATGCCTTTTATATTCTGCTGGGCTGGCTGTTGAAAATCAAAACCCGCAAGGCGAAAGCCGTTCCGGATGTGCTTCCGGGTGCCGGGCAAGCCCTTTTGGTGAGTGCCGAGCATCATTATGCCCAGGCGCTTAAGGCCAGCCGAAAAAACAGGTACCCCGACGCAGTCCGGCAGCTCTATCTGGCAACGCTTTGTCTGCTGGATGAACAGTCTGTCGTGCCGTTTGAGACCGCCCGCTCCAACCTGGAATATATCCGGGCGTTGGCGCAACAGTCCCCAGTGGATTTAAAGCAGGCGAATTTGAAACAGTCCGATTTGAAAGCCGCTTTTATCCGTGTGGCCCACCAGTTTGAAGCCGCCCGCTACGGAAACCAACCTGTGCAGAATGAACAATGGCAGCAATGCGAGCAGGACTATCGGCAACTCAGAACCCAGGTAAACGTCGATGACTAAGATGACTCAAGTGTGGCGACACCCTGCCTTTGCCTTGTCGGTGCTGCTAGCCGGGATGCTGTTATTGGCGTTCTTGCTCACGGGGCTTTCTACGCCCCGGCAAGGCGAACCTTTTGTCAACCGGTCCGTGTTCAACAGTGGGCCATCCGGTTACCGGGCCTGGTTTCTGGCCAACCAGAAAGCGGGGCTGCCGCTGGTGGTTTGGCAACATCCGTTTCAGCAACTCGGGCAATTGCCAAAACCGGCTGTTATGCTCATTGTGTCGCCTTTTACGGTGGGGCGCAGTCATGTCACGTTTGGGCAAGCGGAAGTCGATAGCCTGTTGAAGTGGGTCAAGGCGGGAAATACGCTGGTATTGCTGGATGATTTTCAGCGCTATGGCTCTGCGACGTTGCTGGATCGTTTGCATTTAAAAGTTGTAGATCCTGCGCCTGATGCGCACAGGCAGCCCCAGGCTTTTTCGGCGTTGCAGCTTTCCGCGTCCGACAAATTAATCGGCAGTTATGTCCGCCAGCCCATCAAAACGCACAACAGGCTGGCTTTTGTCTTTCCACAGACGATGCGAAGTCAGCCAGCCGTTCTGCTCAAAGACGCCAAGCGGCGTCCGGTTTTGATTAAAATGGCGTACGGCCAGGGCGCATTGATTTTAGGTACGCCGGCGGAACTGGGGGGCAATGCGTATCTGCACGACAAGACCCATGACAACTACCAGTTTCTCTCTAATTTGCTGGTGCTGGAAAAAAAGCCCATTTTCATTAATGAGTTTGTTCATGGCCATAACGAGCTGACCAATGTGTTTGCCTACTACCGGGAAAAAACCCCCTTGGGCGGGATGTTTACGCAACTGCTGCTCGGTTTTTTGTTTGTGTTGTGGCTTAGTTTTGTGCGCTGGCAGCAGGCTCGGGACGAGGCCGCCAGCGCACA
>CAZXUP010000267.1:2599-3770 GCA_964643815.1 uncultured Vampirovibrionales bacterium | reverse complement strand
GCTTTGCCGGTGCCGCACCTGCGGTTCCAAGCGCTATCCCAAGCTGAACGTAGACGGACGAATTGCGCCCCAATACCGCTACTGCCAGCACTGCGGGCAGGCCGACTACCAGATTATCAAGCGGGACAAAATTAACGCCTACGAAATGCCTTTTGCCATCCTGAGCAAAGAGATCGACTATTCGGAAGATAGCCCTGGCAGGCCGAAGAAACCGGCGCGCAACCCGTTTGTCGAACCCCATGCCGGGTTCAACATTGTGGAAGGCGAAGTGGTTTACAAGCAGGAGTATGATATTCCTGCCAGCCAGGCTCCCGTCTGAAAAACCGCTGCAAGGCTAGCGTATCGACTCCAAGGCCTGCAAAAGCAAGCCCAGCAGCAGAAACAACAGCATCGGCGAGAAATCGAAGCCGCCAACAGGTGGAATCAGCCGCCGGAAAGGCCTCATCACAGGATCCGTCAAGTCGTTGACCAGCCTAAACGGCTGCCTGTACCAGTCGATGCTGGGCAGCCAGCTTAATAAAATCCGCCCAATCAGAATCATCTGGTAGAGCCTGAGCGCTGCGATCAAAAAATCGACAAGATCCGTCATGCACGCACTCCTTAACCGTGACGCGAAGACACCAACACGTTGGCGAATTCAGGCTCGCGCTCGGCGCTGGGAATCAGTTCAATCAGCCTGAACAGCAGCTTACGCAGCTTGCTGTTGTTTTCGGTAAACACATGAATCACTTCCGCGTGGCTGACCGGCGGGACGCCTTCCACACCGGTGTCGTAATCGGTAATCAGCGAGATGTTCAGCGGGTCCATCTCCAACTCCTTCACCAGGTGCGCCTCGGGGTACTGGGTCATGTTGATGACTTCCCAGCCTTGATCGCGGAACCACTTGGATTCGGAGCGGGTGCTGAAGCGCGGCCCTTGAATCACAACGATGGTACCTTTGTCGTGGTACGGAATGCCGCAATCGCCAGCCGCCTTGACAGCCAGTTGGCGCAATTCTTCCGAATACGGATCGGCAGCGCTGACGTGGGTGGTGATAGGACCATCAAAGAAGGTATCGAGACGCCCGTTGGTGCGGTCGACATATTGATCGCAGAAGACGAACTCACCCGGCTTAATATCCTTTTGCAGGCTGCCTGCCGCGCAAGGGCAGATGACCCGCTTGATTCCCAGC
>CAZXUP010000267.1:1743-2589 GCA_964643815.1 uncultured Vampirovibrionales bacterium | reverse complement strand
GAACGCCCAAACGTTGGCGCGGTAGTTGATTTTGTGGGGTGGTAGGGAGTGGTCCCGGCCATGGCGGGGCAAAAACGCCACACGCTTGCCGGAGACCGTGCCAATGGTAATGACGGCGCTGGGCGAGCCATACGGAGTCTCTACTTTCACCTCTTCGGCGTCTTCAATAAAGTCATAAAAGCCGGAGCCGCCAAACACGCCGATTTCGGCCTTGGGTGAGGTGGTTCCGTTTCCGTTGAAACTGAATGCGGGCATTGTAAAAACTCCATCCGTTGACACGCTTTACGCCCCATATCGTAAAGAAAAGAGTGTCGGATTGCAAATCAGGGAAGGTGACGGCCCCAGCAAAAAGAGAAGAAAAGAAAAAAACGGCGCCGTGTATTGGAGGTAATCAGATTAAAGCGGCGCCGCTTTATTATTGAAAATTATTCTCAACTGATAGAAATAGAATAACCTATTTGAGAATCATTTGCAACAAGAAAATCCTGAGTTCTTACATTTCCTGGAATGGCTTTACCAGAAAGGATTTCGGAAATCCTTAAATCGTGAAACCTTCTCCGAATGCAGGTTTTAATCTTAAAATTAATTAAACATCCAACTGGACGGGAAAAACTTCAAGTCTCTCGTTTGATTTTCCCCAACAGATGGGGTATACTCCCTGTTTAAAGAGAAGAGACATTCCTCAGTAGCTCAATGGCAGAGCATGCGGCTGTTAACCGCAGGGTTGCAAGTTCGAGTCTTGCCTGGGGAGTTTTTCTTTTTCTTCTCAAAAGCGTTCTCAATGCTACGGAAAGTGATTGGAACTCAAATCCAGCCGCAGCTCACTACCTGATAAAGGTGGCTTTG
>CAZXUP010000267.1:0-1733 GCA_964643815.1 uncultured Vampirovibrionales bacterium | reverse complement strand
GGCTTTGAAAGGCATATACCTTGGATGATGTGGAGATAACGCAGCGCAATTCCGGGTTTCGCTGAGGTTTTATTGTTATGGATAGAGAGCGAACGAGGCGGGTTATTACCCGAGAACATAGGAGAGGCTGATGGTTGTATCACCCACGTCTTTGCAAGGCGGCGCTAGCGTGCCGTCGTCATTAAACCGTAATCAACCCAGGGGAGGGGTTCGGCCCGGTGGAGCTTCCGTAGCAAGCGATGGCGCTGCACCGGGAGGCGAAGCGCCCGGACAAGCCATGCAACAGGAAGAAAAAGACGACGAGTACAAAAGCCCCCTAACAGCCATGTTAAAACAGGTGCATAGCCTGCTCCAGAAAACAGGCAAGGGGCTACCGGGCTTTACCCAACCGCCGCCCAGCCAGCAAGCCATGCAAGGCGGACAAACCTCCATGCAGGCTTAAGACCGGCTCTTTTTGTCATTCCCGCTTTCGCAGGAATGACAGAAGGCTTCCGGCTAATCCAAAAAATCATTCGGTTTGACTTGCGACTGCTGAACGGTTCACAATAAAGCCTGTCTTGGTATGCATTTGGCATCAAAGGGGAGGCGCATCGTGAACCGTTTATCCGTCGCATGGCTTTGCCTGGCTGCGTTAAGCCTTGGGTTGGCGTTGTCCGGCTGCAATGCACGTGTTTCCACGCAACAAACCGCCCCAGCCACCGGTTCTTCTCAGACAGCGGCTCCTATAGAGGCCGCGCAACCGGAATGGTTTTCTTGCCAGCAAGCCACAGATTGCGTGGTGGAGCCGGGCGTCTGCAAAGAACACACCGCCGTCAACCAGCGCTTTCTCAATGCGTTTCGCGCGTATAGAAACAGCGTCAATGCCCGGCTGGACTGCGTTGAGCCAGCACCAGACCCAACGCATCAGCCGGTGGCCCAGTGCGTGAAAAACCGCTGCGCGTTGCCGCCCGACGAAGAACCTTAAGGAGCACGACACTATGGCCAACCTGTACAACGTCAAGGTTCGATTAGGCGTCATCCTGATTCACGACCAGAAAATCCTGCTGGTGCGGCAGAACAACCGTCCGTTCTGGGTTTTTCCCGGCGGCACCCTGGAACTGGAAGAGGGGCTGGAAGAGTGCGCCATCCGTGAAATCCAGGAAGAGATTAACCTGACCGTCAGCATCGAGAAGGTGCTATACATGGCCGACTTCCTGCAACCGGGCGTGGACGGCACTGTGAAGCACACGATTGATGTCTTTATGCTGGCCCGCTACGAATCGGGCACCCCCATGATGACGGTGGACGAGAACCTGAACGAGATGGGCTTTTTCACACTGGAGGAATTTCGCGCCATGGCCGTGGAGCCCCGCGTCGCGGCGGATCGGGTGATGGTGGACTGGCCCCGGCAATTTTTGGATATCAGCGGACTTTATTTGGGTAAGTACGGGGCCATGGCCCCAACCGCCCACCCGGGCTAAAACTGCCCGGCTGTCGGGTACATCTGTTCCCCCACTTCGTGCATAGTGATCATAATTTGAGGGTTTGCTTGTGACTCAACGGTTTTGGCTTCAGACAGCAACGACGTTTCTTGTGTCGTTGACGGCCCTCAGCTTGGCGGCACCCGCACTTGCGGTGGAAGACTTTGGCTGGGAAGCCCGCCCGTTAGTGGATCACAGTAAACCTGCCGCCGATGCGCCGGTTGCCATGATGACCCAGCACGAGCCACCGGCTCCCAGCCAGGCCGAGCTGGA
>CAZXUP010000266.1:0-3772 GCA_964643815.1 uncultured Vampirovibrionales bacterium | reverse complement strand
GCTGCGGCAGCTCGGGCAATGTCTGGCGAATGTGATCGACCTGCTCTTTCGGAATGGCCAACGGGCGCAAATCCGGGTCGGGGAAATAGCGATAATCATGCGCTTCTTCCTTGCTGCGCATCACCTTGGTGCTTTGCGTGGCTTCATCCCACAGGCGGCTTTCCTGCGAGATTTTCCCACCGGCTTCCGTCACTTCAATCTGCCGCGCCACTTCGGATTCAATTGCGCGTTGCACGGAGCGGAAACTGTTCATGTTTTTAATTTCGGTTTTCGTGCCGTATTCGGTCGAACCCACCGGACGGATGCTGACGTTGGCGTCACAACGCATCGAGCCTTCTTCCAGGTTGCCGTCACAGACATCGAGATAACGCACGATGTTGCGCAATTGCTGCATGTATTCGCGCGCTTCTTCCGCCGAGCGAATATCCGGCTCGGAGACGATTTCCACCAGCGGCGCACCGGCACGGTTCAAATCCACCAGGCTATAATCCGATCCGGCTAAACCCACTGCGCCCGCATGCACCAGCTTGCCCGCGTCTTCCTCCATGTGGGCACGCAAAATGCGGACATGGCGACCATTGGAAAGCACCATCGAACCATCGTGACAAATGGGATAGTCGAATTGGGAAATCTGGTAGCCTTTGGGCAAGTCCGGGTAGAAATACTGCTTGCGGTCAAACTTGGTGACCTCGGCAATCTGGCAATTGAGGGCCAGCCCCAGTTTGATAGCATATTCGACGGCGCGTTCGTTGAGCACCGGCAACGCGCCCGGCAAACCCAGACACGGCGTGTTGATATTGACATTGGGTTCATCCCCGAAAGCATTCGGACTCGGATCAAACAGCTTGCTGTCGGTTTTTAGCTGAACGTGGACTTCCAGCCCGATGACGGTTTCGTATTGGGTTTGGGGAGCAGCGGTTGCCATAAGACGCCTCTTCAAATGTCATTGCCAATTGGGACATTATACTCAAGACACATCGCAAACCCAAGGGCAGAAAGCAAATGCTCAGGTACCCTGCAATGCATCCGGCTTTTAATTTGCATGATGTTTTTGAGTAGTCTTTATGATAATTTGCAGCAAACATCTCTCAACTGAATTAAAAGGGGAAGGCACATGATCTCAACGCCTCCAATAGCCGTACCGCTTTCCGTGCAACCGGCTCTATCCACAATAACCCAACACATGCAAACAAACCCCAAACAATCCACGCCGGTGGATACGGTTTATTTCGGGGAAGTGTTTAAACCCAAAACAAAGCTTGCACCTGTCATCGGTACAGGGCAGGTTTCCTATCCGGCGGATATTTTGAAATTCCGGATTGAAATTCCTGTGCGCCGGATTGCGCAAGTTTCGCCCAACCAGGCGGAAGAATTAAAGGCGCTAAGAGAGTATTCTCCTACCGAGCTTGAAGCAGCACGAAGACGCGTGGTTTCCGTATTAGGGCAACAGTCGGCGGTGATCAAACAGTCGCTACAGCAACTGCACTTGCCGGAAACAGTAGAAGTGGAAGAAACTGAAATACTGGAACCGGCAGAAATGACCCACGAGGGCAAAACCAGGCCCATCGGCTGGCAAGGTCGCAAAACATTCACCTTCACGACGCAAAACAGGAATACGAAAGAGCTGACTAATCTGGCGCAACGACTGGCAGGATTTGCAAAAGAGTTTTCTTTTACCTCTTTTTCAGAAGCGGCATATGATATCAGCAACCGCAAGCAGGCTGAAAATGAAGCATTTCAGAAGGCCGTAGAGGATGGCCGGAAAAAAGCCAAAATCTTTGCCCATGAAGCACAAGACTTGGGGTTTGAAGTGGATACCATCCCGGAAATCACTATCAACCAACCGTCCTTCAAAAATCAGAATACACCGCAAGTGACCCTCTCTTCCGAAGTGACTTTGGGCTATCCGCTAAAAATTGCAAAGTTCCTACCTAAAAACGCAAAGCCGGAACTGAGAACACCAGAGGTTCAAGCGCTGCTTCAGCGGAGGGATATTGAAAAACCAAGCTGGCTTTCCACTCAGGCTTCCACGATTTGGCGCAAGCTCACAGGACCAAAGCTAGCCTCTCCAGAACAGAAACAGAGTCCGGGACAAGAGCAGAAACAGGATTAGAACGAAGGCTTGACGCATCACGCCTGAAAACAGAGGGAAACTGTCATGCCGGATTCATCGGACACCTCGCCTGAAGGCACGCGGGATAATGTCGTTCATCTCCCAGGCGTCTCTCCCGCCACGGAGGCCACTCCCGACATATCCGAAAGTCAGCCGCAGACGGCGCCCTTTTACCAGCGCTGCCCGCTGACCGTCATTTTTTCGCTATTGCTTTGCGCCATCTATGCCTGGAGCAGCGCCCCTAACGACTTTCAAAAACCCGCCAAGGAGTTTTTGCTGCTGGGTTCATTCTATCCGCCACTGGTGCAGGCAGGCGAATGGTGGCGCTTTATTACGGCAACCTTGCTGCATGGCAATTCCCAGCACTTGTTGAGCAACGTGTTTGGAATTTTAATTTTTGGCGCGCAACTGGAACCCAGCCTGGGTACGCCCCGTTTGCTGTTGCTCTATCTACTGTCCGTCATTTTGGGGTTGTTGTTTTCGTTTTGGTTTCTGCCAACCACGCCCACCATTGGCGCTTCAACCATCAATTACGGCCTCATCGGCGCCTATCTGGGATTGATTCTGCTGATTCGATACCGGATGGACCGCAGCATGTTCTGGCAAGAGCTACGCGGCGCGGTGCTTTTTGTGCTGATGTTCATCATCTGGAATACGATGGAAAGCCTGACGGTCAACCTGTGGGCCCACCTGGGCGGATTGCTTGCGGGTATCGGTTTCGCCACATGGACCCTAGGGAGGGGTGTGGGGAGGGAACGGCCCCACATCTAAACAAATGCCTGTTCCTTTTTCATCCGTAAGGCCCTATGGGCAACGTCTGGAGATGGACCCTATCAAACCGTCTCCCTAGCTCCAAAGTGCTAAACCCGTTTCGGGATCGGCGCAGCGGGATAGCTCCTCATCGTTGGGCGCTTTATCCAACTCAAAAATCACGTATTCAGCCGCAAAAACGGAAACCGAATCCGGCCACAAATGCCCGCCCTGGGTACTAAATTCCGTATCGGACAACACAATATGCAGGTGGGCAAACGGCTTTTCATCCTTGAGGGAAATATTGCCGCTACAGTTCACAATCTCATATTCGCCGGATAATTCCTTGTGGAAATACTGGCGTTTCTCCTGATCGTAATAACTGATCGTGGCTTTGTTCAACGCCCCAATCACGTTCACCCAGGCGGCCTTGATACTATTCTCTTTGCAAAAGTCTTCAATCGAACGGATAATATCCGCGCCCTTTTGTAGACGCCCCATATAAACCGAACCGGGCTTAAATTCCCGCGCAACTCGCATCATCATAACGATTCAGAAACCTCACGTGTCAGAATGAACCCCTCTACTGCAGAGTATTATGCCTCAGCTCTGCCATGCGTGCAACCGGGCAAATCTTCAATTTAACATTCCCATCGCTATAGGCCCCGACGCCAAAATGAAACATTCCAGAATCCGCTCAAAATGCAAAAACTGCTGCAGACACGCCGGGCTGGCTCTTGTCTGGATCACACGTCCCTGATATCGTAAGGGGGAGACGCAACTTCCCAGAGGCAATGGTTTTTATAAGCACAGCGCCTTTATAGTCAGCCATAAGGATTTAAACCCCGTGAGCGGTTCATCCCCCATCATCGTCCAGAAGTTCGGCGGCAGCTCGGTCGCCGACGCCGA
>CAZXUP010000265.1:0-3821 GCA_964643815.1 uncultured Vampirovibrionales bacterium | reverse complement strand
ACTCGCCAACCATGGCCTCGCGCCTGACGACTACGAGATCATGATACCCTTCCTGTTGCAAGATCTGCCGACGGATATGAGCGACCTTGGGTTGTTGCCAGCCACTGCGCTGCACGACTTTCCGATGCCATGAGGCTTCCGCATCTTCTATTTTTAAATTTGAGAGCCAGCGATCCGTTCGTTGACGGTGTTTGTTAATGTACAATTCCTGCCCGTTATTCAGGCTGAGAGCAGTCAGCGGCAGCTTGGCGAAAAACGTTTGAATGGCCGGTTTGGTGGAGGTCAGCAATTGCTGAAGCGTCGTTAAGCTGCGGCCCGTATTAAAATGCACGGCGATTTTCGACTTGGCCTGGCGAATTGTCCGGATGGTTTCTTGCAGTGCCACCTGATCGAACGCGCCGGCCCCTTCTTGCGCATTGTTCTTATTCCAGGGAAGTAGCGTATCGTCCAGATCCGTCGATAACAGGATTGGTTCGGGATTATTTTTCCATTGTGGCGCGGGTCGTCCGGTAAACCGTAGCGGTAACAATCGCTGTGTATGCGACAGAAAATTCAGCCCCATAAAACCCCCTCGTTATTTAATTTTTCGTGTGTGCTCTTGCCGATAGAAAACGTGATTTATTTGCGCAGCAACACCTGATCCTGGCCGTCGGCTTCCTGAAGCTGCACAAACACCCGCTCGTTTTTGGCGGTTGGAATGTTTTTGCCTACAAAATCCGGTCGAATCGGAAGCTCCCGGTGGCCGCGATCCAGTAGTACCATCAACTGTACGGCCGCCGGACGACCGTAACCGTTCAGGGCGTCCAGCGCGGCGCGCACGCTGCGTCCGCTAAACAGCACGTCATCCACCAGCACCACTTTTTTGCCGTTGATATCGACCGGCACCAGGCTTTCGATGGCGGGTTTAAAGGTCTGACCGGTATCGTCCCGATACAGTGTGATATCCACATAACCCACCGGCACGGGTTTCCCTTCCAGCGATTCCAGCAAGCGGGCCACGCGTTCGGCCAGTGGCTTGCCGCGGGTCACAACGCCCAGCAACACCAGATCCTCAACACCCTGGTTAAACTCGATAAGCTCATGCGCCAGACGCTTCAGTGTCCGCTCGATATCAGCGGCATTGAAAATCACGACATCCGTTTTTTCTGTTGTCTGGCTCATGCGAAGGTTCCTTCTGTGTTGGTTTGCCTGGCCGGTCGAACATTTTCCAGCCAGGCCAGTTCGTTCAGGCTGGCGGTCGCTTTGCGGAGGCATTCACGGTATTCGTAAGGACCCACCGCATCATGGACAATGCCCGCGCCAACATGAATAGCGGCATTATACATCATCAACGAATCTGCGAAAGAACTGGCCGTGGGCCGCAAAAACAGGCTGCGAATGAGAATGTTGAAATCCAGCGCCCGGCTGGCGGCATCCAGATAGCCCATGCCACCCGTATAAAAACCCCGAGAGACCGGCTCGGTTTCGTTTAAAATATCCACGCACCGAATTTTGGGGCAGCCAGTGATGGTGCCACCCGGAAACAGCGATTGCAGAACATCCCAGCCGGTGCAGTCATCTTGCAACTGGCCTTGCACATTACTCACCAGGTGCGTCACATGCGAGTAACGCTCCAGCACCAGCAAATCATCCACAGTCACGGTTCCGGCTTTGCAAAGCCGGCCCAGATCGTTGCGCGCCAAATCTACCAACATCAGGTGTTCGGCCCGTTCTTTTTCGTTATTCAGCAGCGTTTGCCCGATGGTTTCGTCTTCTTCATCTGTCTTGCCCCGTCCTCGGGTGCCTGCAATGGGGCGGGTTTGCGCCAGGCCGGTTTCATTCACCTGCATCAGGCGTTCCGGCGAGTTGCAAACAATCATGCCTTCGGGCCATTTGAAAAAGCCGGAAAACGGCGACGGGTTTTTCAGGCAAAGCCGTTCGAACAAATAGGCCGGATCGAGTGTGAGCTTTTTCTGAAGCTGGATCGACAGGTTGGCCTGATAGATTTCTCCTTGGCGGATTTTGGTTTTGAGGTCTTCCACGGCGGTTTCAAAAGCCGCCGGGCTGTATGACGCATCGAAGGTTTCCAGGTACGCCTGTTGCGCCGTTGCATCCATGGGTGGCGCGCTTTGCAATGGCGTCTCGTTCAAATAGTCCACATCCAGACTGTTTTGCCACTGGTGACGATAGGCGGATGAACGTTCGACTGAGGTGCTGAGTACTGTCAACTGGGTTGTTGCAAGCTGGATGAACAGCCAATCCTTGAACTCGCACAGAATCAGATCCGGCCAGTCGGCATCCGCTTTGTGAGCGGTTTGCGTCCAACCCGAATCGCACCAGCGGTAAAATCCATACCCGATACACCCGGCCAAACCACCCGCCATCGGCAACGCATATTGCTGCTTTTCGGCTGGCCATGATTGGGCGGATTGCCGCACGTGCTCCAGCCGCGCAAACAACGTTTCTGCATCGGTGATGGTTTCTTGCTGCCCGTTGATTGTAAGTTTATTGCCCGTCAAAGAAACCACCTGGCGCGGATGCAAGCCGATGATCACCCACTGGTTCAGGTTTGATGTTTCCGCCGAACCGCCCAGCATCATGGCATGGGATGCCTCATGAGACACGCTTTGAAAGAAGCGGTGCAGGGCTTGTGTACTGAGCTGCATGTCGGCTTACGCTTGCTCCAGCGTGTTCAGCAAGGCTTCATCCATGTCAAAGTTGGCATACACGTTTTGCACATCATCATGCGATTCAATGGCATCCAGCAGTTTCAGCAACGGTTTGGCCACCTCCTCGCTATCCACGCGCACCGTGTTTTGAGGAAACCGCGTGGCTTCCGCCGATTGAATGGCGATGCCTTGCGCGCTTAACGCCTGGGCCACCGCGTTTAAATCGTTGGGCGTGGTGTAAATGTCATATGTTTCTTCGGTTGGATTGGGTTCAAAATCGGCGGCGCCTGCCTCAATGGCTTTCTCAAACGCCACCTCTTCGGCCAAATCCTGAGATGAGATCCTAATCACGCCTTTTTCTGCAAAAATCCAGGCCACGCAGCCATCGGCGCCCAGATTGCCCTGGTACTTGTTGAAATAGCTTCGGATATCGCCCGCCGTGCGGTTGCGATTATCGGTCATGGCCTCGATAAAAATAGCCACCCCGCCCGGTCCGTAGCCTTCATAGGTCATGTCTTCCAGTTGATCGCCGCCGCCCTGCCCGCAGCCTTTTTCGATGGCCCGTTTGATGTTGTCGTTGGGCATGCCCAGCGACTTGGCCTTGGTGATGGCGGTGCGCAGGCGAAAATTACCCTCCGGGTCGCCGCCGCCCAGCTTGGCCGCCATGATGATCTCCCGGGAGGATTGCGCGAACGAAGCGCCCTTCTTGGCGTCTTTTACAGCCTTGGACCGCTTGATCTGGGCCCATTTCGAATGTCCTGCCATGCGCCCCATTTTAACACAGGGCAGCACAGGTATTGGCAAGCTCATGCAGAGAGCTTGTTCAATCCGGTGTCAATCCTCCAAATCGATCTGATCCGAAGCTGAAAAGCCTGCTATGCTATATATAGCGGAGTGAGTTGAGCGGATTGGGATGACGTATAAGTCACAGACCATTTCGGCCATTGTTATCACGCATAACAGTGCAAAAAATTTGGAAAACTGCCTGTCTTCCCTGCATTGGGTGGATGAACTGGTGGTGTTTGATTTGGGCAGCACGGATATGACGATTGCGATTGCCCGGGAATTTACGGATCATGTGCATTTTCATCCGTCAGACAACCTGACGCTGATTCGGCGGGATGCCTTGGCAACAGCCACCAGTGATTGGCTGCTGCTGATAGAGCCGGATGA
>CAZXUP010000264.1:0-3831 GCA_964643815.1 uncultured Vampirovibrionales bacterium | reverse complement strand
CGTCCACAGCAGCAGCACCTTGTAACCGCAGTCGGGACAGTACCCGGACTTGTTGGGTCGGCCCGGTACGGCGGTTATCTGCTTGTGTTCGCAGTCGCGATAAAGCAGCGCTTGATAGAAGGCATACACTGCCCTTAAAACTTGCATCTCGTCCCCGTTGTCCCGTCTTAGGAATCTTTCACAACCTATGCGAATATTTATTATACCGGGGTTCCGATGCGAGGCAACATAAAAACAATCAATTTCACCCAGATGATGTAGCCTATACTTCGACTGAAGTAGATTATTCTATACATTTTGAAGTTTCTATTGTTGGCTCGGTGGTATTAAAAGCACTTCTGCCAATCGGCTTAAAAAGCCGGAATCGGTTGATCTTCGAGCGGTTAAGGAACTCTTCGCTCTGTTGGGCAGGCGAAAGAACTCAAAAAGAAAGCTACCGTTGAGCGGTAGCGTGACTTGGGGAGGAGGTTGGGGAGATGAGTCCACTTTTGGCGTAGGCTCATCTATGTGTAGGATATCGTTCAGCTTGCCCCAAAACTTTAGTGCTTGCCCTTTTCTTGTAACACTATGTAAACTAAGGCGGAGATAGCCCGGTTAAAGGTCAACCTTTGCGTATGTTTGTCCTTCAATAGAGTGTCTCAGCAGGATGCGACGATCCGAAACGATTTGACAGGTTGGTTTATGATGAATTGGTTCAGGCTAGGCTGTTTAGTAACACTGTTTATGGCCCTTTATGGGGTCCAGGTTCCTTTGGCACAGGCCTATTCGGCGCATACGCGCTACATTCCGCCGGAAATTGTGTATGCAGATGATCTCAGGCAGCGGGTGACCCTGCCGCAACGACTCAACCTTAATAGAGCGGGACTGAACGATTTGAAGACGCTGCCCGGTTTTGACGAAGAGCTGGCCCTGAAAGTGATGCGCAATCGTCCGTTTGAGGATGTGCAGGATTTTTACCGCAAGATGCCCGAAGTGGGGACTCCGCGGATCGACCGGCTCATCCAGCAAATCCAGCCTAAAGTGATTTTTAAGTAGTTCTCTCAACCAAAAGACCCGACAAACTTGCCGGGTCTTTGTTGATAGGTGGAGTTGTTTTTAGTAGTTGATGGTGACGGGGGCGTCAATCATCAGGCTCATGCGCGACCCGGCGGGCAGCGTCACTTCCTTGCCTTTGCGGGCCACGGCATAACCCATGCCGCCCAGGGCGCCCACACCCAGGCCAAACAGCGCGCCTGTGCCGACGGTGCCCAACAGGCCGCCAGCGGCGGTTCCCATTAGCGTGCCGACGCCCGTGGCGCCCGCTGCGATACCCACGCCTTTCAAGACATCCATGGTGTAGGTGTTGCCTTTCAGCACGCCACTTTCGTCTTTGGTGACGATATGGGCATGAACCGGAATCACACGACCATCCGAGAGTTTCACGCTGTCAAAACGGACATCGATCTCGCCATGCTTGCCCAGACGTCCCGCTTCGCTGACATTGGCGACCTGGCCCAGGATCTGGCTGCCTGCCGGAATGGCGATGGCGTCATTGATATAGACATCGTTTTCGAGCGTCGCGGCGATGGGGTCGCCCATGCGCGCACCGTAAGAGCTGATGGGTTGATCGATATGGGCGGACATCAGCGTGCCCGCGGGAACGGAAACGACCCGGCCACGCAGCATGAGGGTATTGTCCGGCATGTAGTAGCTGCTGCCGTAGTTGTTTACGCTGTAACCGTTGGCGTCCTGCAAGGGACGCAACTGGATCACGCCATCGGCATAACTTGCCAGGGGCGCCAGTAAAATGCTGAGGGCCAAGCCCACACCCAAAAGACTTTTTGTCACGTGAGTCCGCATATCTCTACCTCTTCTCGACTTTCTGTTTGAATTTCCCATCTCCAAAACGCTCCCTGTCACTAACGTGCTTCTACTGGATGAATCAGTAAATTGGGGACTGTGTTTTGAAAGAGAAATGGATTGCACTAACTGATGTATGAAGCTTTAGTAACATTATAATGGCCGACCTTGGTTTTGGGGAAAAGTCTTTCAAATCCCGCCTGCCAAACATGACTACGCTAAAAAAAACATGCCGCGCTTCGAGAATGACCCCAATGCTCCCACTTGATATTTCTCTGTTATAACTATTAGTATTGCAATCTGCGTTGCCCCCTGTTACAAGAAGACAGCAGGAGACACGCAAGAGACAGAATGATGCTACCCCCTTGGATACGTGGTCATGTGTGATGTCTAATGATGACTGCGCGTTCTCTTATCTATCTAAGGGTTCCCATGGCAAAACAAGCAGCAAAACCGGCGAAGACCTCCAAAAGCAAAAGCGCTCCGGCGAAAACGGCAGGCAAGAAAGCCCCAGCCGCCAAAGCTCCTGGTAAAAAAGCCTCTACCAAAAAAGCGGGTGGTGGCGCAGCGCTTGATGATGAAGAACTCGACGAGGGCGGCAGTGGCCGCTCGCTAGTGATTGTCGAGTCTCCCGCCAAGGCGAAGACGCTCAAGAAAATTTTGGGCAACAAGTTTCAAATCAAGGCCAGTGTGGGTCATATTCGCGACTTGCCCGAGAAAAAACTGGGCGTTGATATCGACCAGGATTTTGAGCCGATGTACGAGGTGTTGCCCGCCAAGGCGGACCTGGTGGAAGAGTTGCGAAAAGCCGCAAGCAAATGCGATACCATCTATCTCGCGGCTGACCCTGACCGCGAAGGAGAGGCGATTGCCTGGCACGTTTCCATGTTGCTGAACAACAAAAAAGCAACCGTGCACCGCATCGAGTTTCATGAGATTACGAAAACCGCTATTTTAGAAGCGATTGAGCATCCCCGGGAAATTGACTATCATCGTGTCGATGCCCAACAGGCCCGCCGGGTTCTGGATCGGCTGGTGGGTTACAAGCTGAGTCCGTTGCTCTGGAAAAAAGTCAGCAAAGGCTTGAGCGCCGGACGTGTGCAAAGTGTCGCCGTTCGGATTATCTGCGAGCGGGAAGCCCTGATTGAAGCGTTTGTACCGGTCGAATACTGGACCGTTGCCGTCGAACTGAAAAACGATCCCAAGTCGCCCAACAGCATGATGGCGAACCTTGTCAAGATTGACGGCGAGAAGGCCGAAATCGGCGACGAAAAAACCGCCCTGGCCATTGTCAAAACACTGGAGACCGAGCCTTACGAAGTGGCTTCGGTTGGTTCGCGCGAATCAAAACGCAAGCCCCAGCCGCCGTTTATCACCAGTACCCTGCAACGCGAAGCCAGCACGCGCTATGGCTATTCGGTTAAAAAGACCATGCAGATTGCCCAGCAGCTTTATGAAGGCGTGGAGTTGGGCGCTGGCCCCGAAGGTTTGATCTCATACATGCGTACCGATAGCACCCGTATTTCGGATGAAGCGCGCGACGCGGCGAAAGAGTTTATTCTCAAGCAGTACGGCAAAGAGTTTTATCCGGCTGAACCCAACGATTACAGCAAAAAGAACAACAAGAAAAACGTGCAGGACGCTCACGAAGCTATCCGGCCAACCATGATTGAGCGGACGCCCGATTCCATCAAGCAGAATCTGAGCGATGAACAATTCCGTATTTACAGCATTATCTGGAACCGCTTTATGGCCAGCCAGATGGAAGCCGCACAGATTCGCACCAAAAGCATTGAAGTGGCGTGCAAGAATTTGCTGGTGCGTGGCTCTGACAGCAAGATTATTTTCAAAGGCTATCTCGCCGTTTACCAGTCGGAAGATGACGAGGATGTGGTGGCCTCTGCCCTGTTGGATGTGAACAAGGGCGATAAGCTGGTCTCTAACAAAGTGGAGCCCAAGCAGCATTTTACCGAACCGCCGCCGCGCTTTAAC
>CAZXUP010000263.1:1212-3850 GCA_964643815.1 uncultured Vampirovibrionales bacterium | reverse complement strand
TCATAAATCATCAGCGACGCCTGCTGGATGATTTATGACCACGTGGCAACCCATTCAACCCACGCCGAGCCGATTAAAGCCCAGATTTAAGGTGCTGCGTCTGTTTGCTGGCGACTACGGCAATGTCGGGTAGCGTTGCGGCAGTGCAAACATCAATGCCGATACCGTGATCGTCAAGTGCAAAATATCATCGGCCATGTTCATCGGCATGCCCAGCACCAGCCCCCCATCCGGCGTGAAAAAGCCAATTAGCGTGATCAGTCCGTAAATGACCGCAAACAGCAATACAACCCTGCGGATTATTTCGTAATCCTGGCTGAAAGCAACTGCCAAGAGCACTAGGCCAGATAGCAAATGAACAATATTGTGCGCCGTGTCCACCATAAAAAGTCCAAAGAGCAGGTTATTGGGTGTAAGTGCCGGGATAAAACTTAAAACACCCACCAGGATTAAAGCCAGGCCCAACACTTTCGCATACGTATTCACCATACAAACTTCCTCCCATACGCATTGCCTTTTTGCACCCTCAGAACGGCAAACGGACTTTGCCACTATCACATTAACAATGGAGCGGCACAAATAAAATCACCCCATCGTCTAGTATTGCCGCTCCAGCCTCCTAATTACAGCTTTTGTCAGAAGAGACTAAAATACACGCGCCAATCGAGGGAACGCGACCATGCCTTATGCAAGCAATCGGGAGTTGCCCACCCAGGTGAAAGACAATCTGCCCGGCCACGGCCAGGACATTTACCGCGAAGCCTTTAATCATGCGTTTGAGAATTACAAAGATCCGGCGAAGAGACGTGGTCACGCGTCACGCGAGGAGGTTTCGCACAAAATCGCCTGGTCAGCCGTCAAGCATGAATACCACAAGGAAGGCGACCATTGGGTTGAGAACCGAGATTAAACTTTCCCAGGGAGTATATCCAACTCCGCATCAACCTTGGCAATGTGCTCTGGCGGTAGCCATTTCCTGATCTTTTGAAAATAACCCTCTAACTCTTTCTGTAGTGTGGTGTTGTGCTCTTGGGAAGGTGGGGCATTCAAACTGGCCAGTCTCAGCCAATAATACGCATTCTCCATATCAGCCAAACGTTGCTCAGAAAATTGTTTGCGGCGGGTGCTTAGTGAAAACAACCTGATCAACGCATCCTGCGCTGTTTCATCAGGCGTGGGCATGGAAATCATCCAATAATAGAAACCCAGATGCCTCTGTTTAAAAGAATCAAAAGCCCTTGCATCTTCCATCAAGCTGACGACCGCAACGGAAGAGGTTTTGAGTCCACGTTCTCGCAGCAAATACGCAATGCGGGCGCTTTCATCCCCTTTTTCCATCAGGCGCTTCAGCTCATTGGTTGACTGTTCATATTGCCAATAAGCCGAAAAAAGAGGGGTTTCTCGTTTTATCCCAACTACAGACCTACTCTCAATGGAATTCTTGGGAAGAGGCGATAAAAGCGGCTGCATGATGCTTACTCAATTACTACTACAAAGACACATGCATGCTATATAAAACACTGAACGAGAGCAAGCGCTCCTAGACGTCGCTACCCATGGCCGCAAAATAGTTCCGGCAGGCCATATCCAGCAAGGCATCCGTTAACACCGGCGCTTCCCGGCGATACGCGGACGAGTTCAGGATTTGCTCCAGGATATCGCGCGGCTGGCAGCCACGGAACGGGCGTTTCCCCGTGTAATGCTTCTGGATCAGGTAGTCCACCCTGGCCCCATCGTAGGCAATGCCGTACTTCTTGCACAGCATCTCGAAGATCTGCTTGAAATGCGCCTCACTGGGGTCTTTGACATGGATTTTATAGGGAATCCGTCGCAGAAACGCATCGTCCACCAGGGATTTCGGGTCAAGGTTGGTGGAAAAGATAATCAGCTCATCAAACGGCACCTGAATTTTCTGCCCGTTGGGCAATACCAGAAAGTCCATCCGCTTCTCCAGCGGGACGATCCAGCGGTTCAGCAGATCGATATGACTGACCCGCTGACGGCCAAAGTCGTCGATGAGGAAGACGCCACCGTTGGCTTTCATCTGCAGCGGGGCTTCGGAAACGCGGAGAATCGGATTGTACTTGATTTCCAGGGCATCCATCGTCAATTCGCCGCCCACCATCACCGCCGGACGCTTGATTTCCACCCAGCGCTGGTCATGCTTGGCAATCAGGGAATCGGTATCGGACGGCACCGGCTGGTGGTTCTGCGGATCGTAAAGCTGCAGGATCTGGCCTTCTACATACAAGGCTTTCGGGATAAAAATATCGTTTTGGAAGCACTGGGCCAGCTTCTCGGCAATACTAGTTTTCCCGTTCCCCGGCTCTCCGTAGAGAAACAATCCTCGGCCCGAGTTGACCGCCGGGCCAATCGTGTCAAACAGGGTCTCATCAAAAATCATGTCCTTGAACGCAGCCGCCAGAACGTCATAATTGGGTTTTTCATTGCGGATTGACTGGGCCTGAATGGCTTTCAGGTAGTCCGCAAACGGCACCGGGGCCGAAGCCGCATATGCAGAGATATCCCGCGCCATCATGGCCTTTTCCTGACCGCTATCCGTCAGCATATACAGGAAGTCGCCCACGCCCGAGTTGGATTTGTGGAATAAAAACAGCCGACTTTTCAGGTCTGCCAG
>CAZXUP010000263.1:0-1202 GCA_964643815.1 uncultured Vampirovibrionales bacterium | reverse complement strand
GCCAGGATGGGTTCGACGATGCTGAAGTGCAAACACAAATCCACCGAGATTTCCCGGCCCGTCATTGCCCCTTTGCCCAGCATAATCTTGAAAATCAGGTCTTCCACCAATACCTGGGTCAGGCCGGTTTCCGCCAATGTCTTGGGAACAGGCGGCACAAAGCGCGACGATGCTTCCGGGCGGCCAACAGCGCCGCCTTGCTGAACGGTTTCCGGGACTACAGACATCGGGGCAATTCCTCACAAATGCTTCGGCTACCTGCTACCAGTATCTACCGCAAGCAACACAAACAGATCCTTCATTGACTTGAAAAGGCAGCCTTAAGGATGCAATACCACCTTTTGCGGGAAGTCTAACGGTTTTTCCAAAAAAGTTTGGAATTTCCCAATATTGACACCCAGTCGCTACTTTACAGGCAAAAAAGCGCTAGCCTGGTCTTCAAAAGGCTTCAAACCGGGTATTTCTGGAGCAAATCCCGTTGCAGTTGGCTGAGACGCTTCAATTCATCAATGCCGCACACCCGGGGCAGAGCCGCCGGAAGTTGAGGTTTTTCGGGTTTTGCACCCTTCTCGATTTCAAGGCAATACAGGTAATACGCGCTCAGGTACTGGCCAAACTGCTCAAACTGCCGATCGGACATGGTTTCAATCGCATTCCGCAACGGCATCACTTGCGGTTCAAACTCGGCGCGCACAGCCGCATTGTTCTTGAAGAGATCTTTCCCGACGCGAATGTCATGCACCAGATGCTCGGCTTCATAAAATTCATCCACCGCACGCCCGCGAATCTGCAACTCGCAAGGCGGCATATCGTAATTGCGGGTTTTCGGATTCTTCAAACGCAGCTTGACATGCACCGCCGTATAGCCGGAAGCCTTCACGGTATCTTCCGCAATACGCATCTTGGGCGGGCAATCTCTCAAACCGGATAACGAATAGCGGACTGCGTCCATCGAACCCTGAATCAGATCCAGATCGAGCTTTGTGAAGTACGGTGTGGCCGCTGCGCTGGCCCCTTTGTGATTTTTAATTTCCAGCACCTGAATTTTTTCATCCCGAATCGCCGTGATCAAATGATCGCGAACCTGCTGGATATTTTCACGCGACACCGGATCGACAATCAGCGTCAACCCATGCGCATCGCCAATCAAACTTCTGGCAACACCCACTCCCGACACGGCCTCCTGACCCAAGCCCGTTCGG
>CAZXUP010000262.1:3051-3859 GCA_964643815.1 uncultured Vampirovibrionales bacterium | reverse complement strand
CCATCTGCTTCAGAAAGGCCTCTCTGAATCCACGATAAATCGGTATCTGGCAGTTATCTCCCACCTCTTCCACAAGGCCGTGGAGTGGGACTGGCTCATCAAAGTGCCCTGCAAGGTGGTCAAATACCGGGAAGATAACATTCGTACCCGCTATCTCGAAGCCCATGAGATCGAAAAACTGCTTGAGGCCGCGGCCAAGGACGAATGCCCGGTTATTGAACCTTTTATCCGTATTGCCTTGGGGACGGCCATGCGACGCACCGAGATTCTGTCCATTCGGATTGAAAATATCAATTGCGCAAGGCGGGAAATCTTCATCCCTCAAGCCAAATGTGGCGCCCGCATGCAGCCCATGACCGCCGGGCTTTCCACCTATCTGAAGCAATATCTCCGCGCCAAGACCGAACCTGGACAAATGTTCCTTTTTCCGGCCCCAAGATCCAAAAGCGGCCACCGCCAGGAAATCGAGAAGCCCTTCTACCGGGTGGCAACCGCCGCCGGCCTGGATCGATACCAGGTCTGCCGGCATACCTTGCGCCACACGGCCATTACGCACCTGGTTCAGGCTGGCGTGGATCTACCAACCGTGCAGCGCTTTTCCGGCCACCGAACCATTCAGATGGTGTTCCGTTACTCCCACCAGTCCACGGATCACCTGCAATGGGCGCTGGACAAGATGGAAGACCGTTTGAAGGCATCCCAAGCAAAACAGATGTAAGTGACTCAGAACGCAAGGAGAAAACGCATGGCAACGTTTCATATTTCCCGCATCAAACAGGCCCTCATTATGGCTGAGGGTTGCGGTGGT
>CAZXUP010000262.1:0-3041 GCA_964643815.1 uncultured Vampirovibrionales bacterium | reverse complement strand
GGATATTCCATCCCGCGACCGCAGAGTCCGAATCGCCGAGGCGGTGAAGGATCTGCTGCCCGAGCAGCTTCTGGATCCCAATGATGTCAGTGGCGATGACCTTCCGTTATTGCTTGCAGAACTCAGCGACGACGAACATGCCGATATTTTTGAAGCGTACCTCAATCTATTTTAAGGAGATTGATCCATGTCAAATGTGAATTCATCCAGCCAAATTGCCCACCTCAATGATACGCTCCGCACCACGTTTCTAGGTGGTAGCCTGGTACTCACGACCGGTATGCAAGCATTGCCGGAAGAAGATCAAGTAGGTATTCTCCACGCCGTGCGGATATTCGATACCTTCACGCCGGATAACGATCCGCATGGGGAACATGACTTTGGACGTATCGAATATAAAGGGTATCGGATCTTTTGGAAAATAGACTACTATGACCCGACCTTAACTTTCGGTAGCGAAAATCCGGCGGATCCCAGCCAGACCAACCGGGTCTTGACCGTCATGCTGGCCGAGGAATATTAGGATTCCGGTCAATCCAAAAAACAAAAAAAGCCACCCCGGAGATTTCTGGGGTGGCTTTTGAGTATCAGCATCAAAAATGATTATGCGTTCAATTGTCGAATGATGTTTTCAGCAACCGCTTTGGTTAAAAGGGGCGGAACCGCGTTTCCCAGCCGTCCCCACTGCTCAATAAAAGAGCCTTGCAGCACAAAGTCATCAGGGAAGGCGCAAACTCGCTTTAGTTCTCCAATGCTTAAAAAACGATCCTCATCCGGGTGCAATAACCCGACCTGGCCCGGGCGGAGAGATTTCAGAACAGTGGGACATGGGGCATCCCAGGATAAACGGATCAGTGAAAAGTCATTGCTCTTTTGCCGGTATCGCTCATGCACGTCCGCTCCCGATTCCCCGGCTCGAATCGCCTTTGCCATTTTTAAAGCCTTTCCTTTGGGAAGCTGAATCAATTCATGGGTATCCAGATCCGCCACCGCTTTTCTGAATGTGATCGGTAGAGAGATGGGCGCCGGATGCTCGGGAATCAATCCCAGGTCTTTGCGAAACCCAATCAGAATCACCCGCCTGCGGCTCTGAGGGACACCGTAATGGAGTGCATTGAGAATCCGTGCCCGTACCTCATAACCGGCTTCAGACAGAGAGAGAACTATTTTTTGGAACACCGCCCGCATATTCCCGGCAACCAGGCCAGGCACATTTTCCATAAGAAAAGCCTTGGGCTGCATGATCTTTAAAAAACGAATATACTCCTCAAACAAGCGGTTTCGAGGGTCATCCATCCGTCTTTTGCCCGACATGGAAAACCCCTGACACGGAGGAGAACCGTCAATAATATCCAACTCTCCCGGCTTCAAGTTGAGCTCAGCAAGCACCGCTTTCGGATCCAGCGTGGTAATGTCCACTTCATACAGACGCGTATCGGGGAAATTATCCCGGTAAACTGCGGCGGCATTGGCGTCATATTCTACCGCCGCCAAGACATTACATCCGGCCAGCTTGTAACCAAGACTCGATCCACCACACCCGGCAAAAAGACTGACCACGTTATACATAAATGGTTTCTCCGCAATGCGGGCAGATGATGGTAGCACCCTCTTTCAGGATGTCCGTCAATTCAGCACCCAGTTCCGGCAAAACCGGTAGCGTCAACAAGTCATTCAGTTCAGCCTCCTCAAAGCCGGTTGCGGCCAGCAATGATTCGTCCAATTGAGCCAGACTTTCAAATTCCAGACGCAGGGCTTCCAGGTTGAAATCACTGTTCAGGCAGATTTTATTGTGCGCAATTCGGTAAGCTTGTTTCTGAGCTTCGTTGAAATGTTTCAGCACAATCACCGGGAGCGCTTTGAGGCCAAGTTTCCTTGCCGCAAGCACACGACCAACCCCTTCAATGATCTCATTATTTTCATCCACGGCCACCGGATCGTTAAACCCGAAAGTCTGGATACTATCTGCAATTTGTTTGATCTGCTTTTCCGGATGCTCCTTCAGGGATTGCTGGGGCAACCTGATTTTTACGAGCGCAAGCGAGATAATTTCAAGTCCCATATCATTTCCTCTGAGGAGTTGCTAAATCCGGCGGATGCGTGGCTGCACCGCCCCGCGTTTTAGTTGGGCCACAGCCCCTTGAAGGGCGTCTGGCCCGTCGTCGTAGCTGGTGGGGAACAGGGTGAGTTGATCAATCAAGCGCGGATGAAGGGCGTCGCTGAATAACAGATAGCCATTGGTAATATCCGGCTCCAGGGTGGAGATGCGCTGGTATTTATTCTGGTGTTGATGCACCCCAAGTACCCGTAGGTTCGGTATGCCGGATGCTTCCAAGGCTTGGGTGTATAGGGGTTTCATTAATTGCTGGAAATGGTTTTCTTCCAGGTATAAAGTATCGAACCCCCATTTCTGTTGCAGGGTCAGGGCTTTACTGATCTGAATGGCAGGTGCGGCTTTTTCCATATAACAATCCAGCGCATACAAGTATCCGTCCACATCTTGTCCCACCACCACAATGGCCGCAAAATCCGGTTCGGCATGTTGACCGGACTTTTTGCCCAATGCGGGATCATGGAATGCGATCACCCGCTCCAAGTGATCCCAAGGGACATGCTTGTTGGAACCGTCCAACCAAACCAATCCGTCGTCGGTAATGCGGAAGCGTCTGGCCCGTTGCATGTCAAAGAGTTGTCGCTCAGGATCCAGGGGATCGTTTTGCTTTTCGCTGTAAAAACTGGCTTGCCCTTCATCAATGCGCATTCGCATCAGTTGCAGGTAAGACTCCCCGGTAGGCCAGAGGACTTGGGTATCTGCAAGCATCGCCTCTTGATTAGCCTGGAAATAAGCCAAGGCATCCACTTCCCGGTTGGGATTGGATAAATCGGTATAGATGCCTTTCCAGGTTTCCCAGAATGCTTCATTTTCCGAGAACCGTTCTACGGCTTGGTACTTACGGGTTTTCCAGCCTGGAGATTGCAAAAGCTCCGATAACAAAGACTCCGGGTGCAGACAAGTACCAATCAACATCACGTTGATTGGT
>CAZXUP010000261.1:3324-3859 GCA_964643815.1 uncultured Vampirovibrionales bacterium | reverse complement strand
GCACTCGGCAGGCATCGAAGTCATTCTCGATGTCGTCTACAACCACACCGCCGAAGGCAATCATATGGGGCCCACGCTCTGCTTTCGGGGCATTGATAACGAAGCGTATTACAAACGGGTGGAAGGCACACCGCGTTACTACATGGACTACACCGGCTGCGGCAACACCATCAATGTGTCGCATCCACGTGTGCTGCAATTGATTATGGACAGCCTGCGCTACTGGGTGCAGGTGATGCACGTGGATGGGTTTCGATTTGATTTGGCCGCGACCTTAGGGCGCGACGAGCATTTCGTTGACAAGCTGGGGTCGTTTTTTGACGTAATCCATCAGGACCCCGTGTTGTGCCAGGTGAAGCTGATAGCAGAGCCCTGGGACCTGGGAGAGGGCGGCTACCAGGTAGGCAACTTTCCGGTGTTATGGACCGAATGGAATGGCAAGTACCGCGATGCGGCGCGACGCTTTTGGAAAGGCGATGCGGGCACGCTAAGCGAGATGGCGACGCGTCTGGCCGGAAGCAGCGACTTGTATTAC
>CAZXUP010000261.1:0-3314 GCA_964643815.1 uncultured Vampirovibrionales bacterium | reverse complement strand
ACGAAAAAGATCCCCACGCCAGCATCAACTTTGTCACCTCGCACGATGGGTTTACGTTGCAGGATCTGGTCAGCTACGATCAGAAACACAACGAGGGCAATCTCGAAAACAACCATGACGGCGACAATCACAACCTAAGCTGGAACTGCGGCGTCGAAGGCCCAACGGACGATCCCAAAATCCAGACGCTACGGCTGCGCCAGAAACGCAACCTGATGACAACACTGTTGCTCTCTCTGGGTGTTCCGATGCTCTGCGGCGGCGATGAACTGGGCCGTACCCAACAGGGCAACAACAACGCCTACTGTCAGGATAATGAACTGAGTTGGTTTGACTGGGATTTGAGCGAGAGCGAAAAAGAGTTTTATGCGTTTATGAAAGAGGTCATTCGCATCCGCAAGGAAAACCCGGTTTTTCAGCGCCGAAAATTCTTTTTGGGAGCCGCGTCCAAAGCGTCCGCCATCAAGGATGTTCTCTGGTACAACGCCAAGGGAACGGAGATGAGCGAAGAGGATTGGGAAGACGCTGACTTGCTGTGGATGGGCGCCTTGCTGAACGGAAGCGCTATTAATGAGATGGACGAAAAAGGCAACCCCATCAATGGCGATACAATCCTGTTGCTGATGAACGCCTCGTGGAAACCGGTGGCTTTTCATATGCCCAAGCTGGTACCCGGCGACATCTGGGAGTTGATGCTGGAAACCTCTGCCGAACTACCAACAAACTCCGCCGCCACATTTGACGGGGAAGACCTCTACAAACTGCAGGGCCGCAGCTTGGCCGTACTGCGTTTAAAACGCTAACGCTTGCTAACTCTATATTTTTTCAAAATGCGTTTCGTAATCCGGGTGTTCCGGGGTGATCAGCTGATCTCCCGGAGCAATATCCACAATTTTAAAGCATCTCTCCAAACCCGCACGACTGGCGGCAATGCCAACCTGGCACTTTTCAGGACTATATAAATACCAGGCATCCTCTTTGGCATCGCAAAAAACTTTGATCGGAGCAACACTATACCAGGGGTTTCGCCCCCAGATGCGTGAAAGCCGCACACCGGCCTGCTGAATGATCTCGGTCAGCCATTCCCCCAGTTGTTGGCTTGACTGAATCAACGCATCTTCGGCAGAAGACGCCCATCCGCCCGTCAGAAATCCGTAGAGTATGTCTCCATCGGCTTGCATTTCGCGGATGTCGCGGAGCAGTTCCGTGCGGATTTTCTCCAAATCAAGCGGTCTGCCGGGTTGGCCGGGCAACAGGTGAAACAAGCTGATCAGACGCTTTGACAGGCTGGTAAACCCTCCGACGTTGCAATTCTGGACACCATGCGTACCATTTGTACTTCCGAGAACCTTCAATCGCGACCTTGGTTTTGTACAACTGATCAAAAGTACTGTCCGAGACGGTAAAGATACGGGAGGAAAATTTGGGGGACGGCGTGGGAAACAACGAGGGCATCGCAAAGCTCATTCAGGTATAGCGACTATTGCCACAATAAACATCCCTGAACGTTTCAGATTGCCCTAGTTCTTTTTGTAAAAGCCAAACTGAACCGGCTTGAAGCGAGAAAGCTCGTACTCCAGGGTTTCCTTGGCCCGAACCGCGTCATCCAGCTTCTTTTTGAGCGAATCGTTTTCGCTCTTGCAGCGAATCAACTCCACAACCACCTCGTCCAGGCCTGCCAGCTTATCATCCAGCAAGCGGCCCAGATCTTTGAGGATGCCCTCTTTGACCTGGCTGACGGCCTCTACCATGGTGGTAATATTGTCCCGGCCAACAGCGGCTGGACGGAAGCCCGATCCGGCGGGCGTCATGTAACCCGAAGTCGTATCAAGCGCCTTCTCGGCCTTTTCGCGGCCTCCCAACTGGCGGACAATCGTGTTCATGTCCTCGCCATGCCGACTCATATCGTACGCTTTTTTGAGCAGATCGATATCCCGATGCGTGAAAATCAGGCGGCCGGTTTTCTCATCCTTGCGGGGCGCCAGGTTCAGCATTTGAACATACGTCATCAGTTCGCGCTCGTCCAGGCCCAGTAATTCCAGCACATACCCGATAGTATAGGGAAAATCCTCTGTCGTCAGGGAAGTCATGGTTTGGAAGTCCGTCCTCAAAAGCTCAACACCGTAATATTAACACAAGGCCCACGGCCAAGAAATATCCGGCGGCGTTTATTTACAAGATACATTGATAGACGTCGGACGCGGCAGGCATTGTTCCCGGTTTCTCAGCGAAAATAGGCTCTGCGCTTACACAAGCGGGCGAATAGCCGTTGGAACTTCTCGGCGATTGCAAACGTCCTACTCCTCCGCACGGCCGATTGTTGAAAAGCGCCCGGGCGGCTAGGCGTTTGAGTATGCTATAATCGGTCGATAAGGCCGAAGGAGAGCAGCGGACAGGCCCGGGAAGTCTAGAAAATGCCGGTTCAATCATCGGTGCGTCCATTGTGTCGGTTTGCCCGTTTTATTTTTCACCTGTTCCATTTTCACCCGTTTTATTTTTTTCAAAGGGAGACACCAGCAAGACTATGAAAAAGCACCAGCAGACGACCGGTTTCTTCATTTTGATTGGCTTGCTCTTTCTCGCACTGTTTGTGGGAAGTCTCTTCAAAGACAAAGGCCAGCCTGTCATCAAGGATGTCAAGTTTTCCGAATTCATCCAGAAAGTCCAGGACCACGAAATCACCAATGTGGATATCTCGGGCAATATGGCCTACGGCATGACCCAGAAGACCCAAGCACTTCCGGCACTGCCAGCCACCGGTGAAAGCAAAAGCCTGCCCCTTCAACTGCCCACCCAGTACCGGACCGTCCTTCCCGAAGGCGGTAGTGGCGTACCCTTGCTGGTTCCCAAGCTGGAACAGAATAACGTTCCCTACAACTTCAAGGAAACCAAGGCCGAAGGCCAATGGCTGAGCGTGCTGACCACGCTGTTTGTGCCGCTCATTTTCATTATCTTCCTGGTGATGCTCTTCCGCAACGCGCAAGGCGGCGGTTCCCAGGCGCTTTCCTTTGGTAAAAGTCGCGCCAAGATGTCGATGGACAGCAAGGTAAAGATTACTTTCAACGATGTGGCTGGGATTGACGAGGCCAAGGCCGAGTTGGAAGAAGTAGTAGATTTCCTGAAAAACGGCGAGCGCTACCAGAAACTGGGCGCTAAAATCCCGAAAGGCGTGCTGCTTGTTGGTTCTCCCGGTACCGGTAAAACCTTGCTGGCCAAAGCCGTGGCCGGTGAAGCGGGCGTGCCATTCTTCAGCATCTCCGGTTCGGAGTTTGTCGAGATGTTTGTCGGTGTCGGCGCCAGCCGGGTACGCGACC
>CAZXUP010000260.1:0-3863 GCA_964643815.1 uncultured Vampirovibrionales bacterium | reverse complement strand
AACCGTTGACGGACCCAAAGGCCCGAAGGCTCCAGCAAAACTGGGCGCTACCTTTCCACCCGGAAATATATTTCCGGCCGAGGTCGTCAGTCGCAAGTTGCCTTGAGCATCCCGACTATTGAGACGGGCCATCAGAATATCATTCATACGTCGAGACAACTCCGTTCCAGAGCGTGCCAAAGATGGGTTCTTGCTGATCATCTGTCCATACGTCAACGCTTGCAACGACTGAATTGTCATCTCCTCTTTAGCGCTGTTAGTTGGATCCTGATGTAATGTTTCGTGGGAAAGCACAACACCCAACAACCGGGGATCTTCGTATTGGAACTTAGGGTTGATATGAATATTGGGTTTGGTGCTCCCAGGCGCTGGTGGAACCACTTGAGCCACACTATCATTGGCGACTGCTCCAAATTGCACTTGGTTATATACGCCACTTCTGACCGTATCGATCGCACTTTCACCAATCGTACCTTGCAGAGACACCAAACCGGCTCTTAACCGGGGATCCGGCACAATCTGCTTGAGCTTGGCGTCGTTAAACAACGTGGCATTCCCCGCAATCTGGGTCAGTTGCTGATTAGTGTATGTTCTGGGCGCTGCCGGCTGCAGCGGCTTTGCACCCGGATATGTTTGCGGCGTAAACATGTTGATATCCCGTGGTGGAAACGGCGGCTGTTGCAAGACTTTTGTCGCAACACCATTCAATACATTCTTAACGGTACCAGACAAACTGCTGATTGAACTATTCTCAACCGACGTACTTAGTCGGCTCAGATCCGCTTGCGACACCCCTGCCAAAGGCGAGGCAGGTACAGTTTTTGCCGTACTGATATTACTAACCACATTACTGACTAACGTGCTTATCCGACTGCCAAGCTGACTTGTCGGTTGCAAAGCAGGCAAAGATAACATACGAGCACTGCTCACCATGCTGTATCTCCTCAAATATTACGCGCTCTCACACACCAGCCCATAGGGGAAAGGCTGGCTCCTCTTCATTGAATAAAAACAGCGTTTAAATCAGGATTGCCTATTTTTTATATAAATTTATATAATTCTTATTGCACCCGTAATACGGTCGTTTATAACAACCCCAACGGCTCAAAAATTTCCATCTGCCCCGCTTTCCCCCGGACTTCGGTCATTCCCAAGCTCCGAACCTTCACCCGGCCTTTCACTTTTTCATACGTTGCGGCAGAAATAATGATGTTGGTTTTGTACTCTTTATTGGCGCTCTCCAAACGGGAGGCAACGTTCACCGCATCGCCAATCACGGTAAAGTCCATAAAATCTTCCGAGCCTACGTTCCCAATTACAGCATCACCTGTGTTGATACCAACCCCGATATCAATCTGCGGACGACTGGGATCGCTGCGCCATTCGTGCAACGCATCCCGCATTGCCAACGCTGCGCTCACCGCCAGAAACGCATGATCCTCGTTTTCCAGCGGAAACCCCCAATACGCCATGATGGCATCGCCAATCAGCTTGTTGATCGTCCCGCGATACTCGCGCAAGATAATGCCGTTCATCACCGAAAAATAGTCGCTCAAAAACGCCTGAACCACTTCGGGCGGGTTGTTATCGGAGAAACTGGTAAAACCCCGGATATCGGTGAACAAAAAGGTCATTTCCCGACGCTCACCGCCCAGCGTAATTTTTTCCGGATTTTTTTCAATGGTTTGCAAAACAGCCGGAGATACATACTTGCCAAAGGCATAGCGCATTTGCTGACGTTGTTTTTGTTCATGCAAATAGCGATACACATAGATTGACGTAAAGCAGGCAACCAGCGCCAAAATCGGGTTGACCGCATGCAACCAAAGATTCCAAACGTTGTACGCATGGATGGTCAGCAAGAAATAACCCAATCCCACCGTCACCGCAATCAAAAAACTCATCCAAACCGATTGAAAACGCCACACCACCACACATAAGGTGAAGGGCAACAAGAAAAACGCGGCCCAGTTTAACCATACCGGCGCTGGGTGTACAAAATCATCATTCAACAAGTTATCTAATGTGTTTGCAAAGATATAAAGCCCGCTGTATTTGAATCCGTAGATTGATCGATGTGTATCTCCATCTTTTGCTCGTGTCATACCAATCAACACGTAGCGATCTTTAAACTGCTCCGGACTGATCATTGGCTTCGCAGGAATCTGGATCTGCTTGCAAACCGGCAAAGCCGAATTCTCCTGACACTCCAGGGCCAATTCGGATAGAATCACATCTATGGCGGATATTTCCGGATAAATTCGGCAACTCACACCATGCCCATACCACTTGATCAGCGGTAAGGCATCTGACCCGAGGTTCACTTGCCCGCCTTGCCAGGATAGCGTCCCCTGCGGCGTAATTTTCAAGTCACGCTGTCCGTTTAATGCCACACCCAGGGCAAGCGTCGGTAGAATATGATTGCCATAAGTGGAAAATGGCGTCCACCGACGAGATTCTCCCGAAACATCCGCACGTTGCGATCCCGGATCGGCATGACTTACCGAGCTTTGCGCCGAATAATAACGCATCGGTGTTTCCGTGAGCAGCGGAAACGGAGGGTTCCAGCTTTGATAATAAAATTTTTTCGTAAAAACCGGAAACTGGTCCAAGCCCTGAACTCGTAGATCGTTACGCACAAGCAACTGTTGAGAACGGGAAGGCAGATTGACCGGCGTATAACCTTGATTTGGGCTTTTCTGGAAACTCAAGGCGGAAGCCATTTGCCCGATCCCCCGCAAGCTCTCCACAAACAGCCGATCCCCAGGCGAATCGACATAATGAGTTCCACCATTAAAACCCATATCAAACACCACCGCCTTGGTTTGGGTTCGCTTCAAAAAACGCACCAGGTATCCGGGCGCGGAACGGGACATCGGTATCCCGAAAAGACGGTGGAAATCATCCGATCCGGCGGTTTTAACATCGAACGCAATGAGTGTAATCGGCGTTTTTCGACTCGGCGCACTCGCTTCATCGGAGAACATCCGCTGCCGTAACGTCAAGCTATTGATTTCGAGGGAATATAGAAAATCCTGGCTAGCTACTAGCAGCACGCCACCCAGCACAAAAACCATCAAACCCGCCAAAACACGCAATAAATTGGACTTTCTCAAACCGACCACCCTACCAAAGCTTTACATTTATTCACAATAGTATCAAAAATCCGCTCCACCGTATCAAGTTTTTACGACAGCCGTCGATAGCTAAATACCATATCAGAATCGGTTACTGATTGATCGAGCAGCAAAAATAAAAGGGGCATCATCGTGTTGAGTTGCAAACGCCCGTTATTGGGGCATCATCGTGGACAGAGTTTAGCCGAGTACGGCCTGATCATCAGCCTGGTGGCAATCGTTTCCATTGCCGCCCTGAACACCCTGGGCGACAGCATCAGCAACCAGTTATCCCAACTAGCCAGCAGCTTTAGCGGCGGCGGAGCCGCTTCTGGCGGGGGTGGAGCCGCTTCTGGCGGGGGTGGAGGCGGTTCACCCGCAATTGCCTCGGCGCCCGCACAAAACACAGGCGGCGGCGACAGCTCTGGCGGAGCCGGTCTTAACGCTGGTGGCGGTAACAGTACCCCAACGCCCATGCCATTACCTTCATTAGCGCCCACTATGGATAGCGGCTCGCCAAACATCAGCCTGATCGGTAATCCGAACGGCCAAACAGACTCCAGCGTCATGCCGGCGCCAGCAGCACCGTCCACGCCTACGCGTCCCAACATGCCCAGTATCTCATCCTCGCCAGGCTGGACACCGGTAACAAGCGCTCCCAACCCAAGCAACGTATTTTCGCCTCCTCCGGCGCCGACCGCCAGGCCAGCGACCTCCACGCCCGTTGTCAGTCAACCAGCGCCATCA
>CAZXUP010000259.1:0-3954 GCA_964643815.1 uncultured Vampirovibrionales bacterium | reverse complement strand
ACTGGTAGTAAACACCGCCTTGCACGCCACCCCCAACGCTCCATGCCGTATTGCCGTCCGGGTATGTGGAGAAGCCATCCCCGTTGGCGTCATCCGGCGCGGTGCCCGCAAACGGTCTGGATTTCAAGGCGGAAATATCAAAAGTCGGCGCAACACCGACCGAGAGGTGATCGGTCACTTTGTAGGCCACGGTGGGGGCAATTTGCATCAGCTGATAGCCAGCCTCAAGATCTCCCGTACCAAACCCTCTGGGAGGTTGGGGAGAGGTCATGGGGTTGTCCCCCTGGCTGTCGTATTGCACGCCGAATCCGCCAATCCCGGCAGCCAGGACGCCATAAGCCCAGCGATCATTTTGAGGTTTATAAACCCAGGAGGCACTGGGCAAAATGGCGTGCCGGATGTTGCTGCCCGTCGTACCGGCCAGGTTTCTCGCCGGAACGCCGGGAGCAATCGCGTTGGCATCGAGTGAAGAGGAGAGGTCGATATCCAGCAACACGACGGTCGTATCCAATTCCAGTTCAGATGTTTCCAGTTCCGTGATGCTGCCGGGATTCCAGTACAGCGCCCCCGATGGGCTGAGCGGCATCGCGGTTCCGGCTCCCGCCATCCCCCCGTTTACTGCGCCCAGCCCGCTTGAGGTATGGGCCGTCTGGGCGTGAGACGTTGCAGGAACCAGCAATAGAAAAAACATGAAGGCGAAAGCCCCAAGAAGCCATTGCGGCATTGATTGTCACCTCGAACCAGGCCCTATGCTATAGCACCGGCACGCCAGCAACAATAGTCACTCCGGGTAGAAAATGAAGCCGGTCAGGGTGAGCAGGTCATACGCCTTATGTTCAGGACAGGGTGATGGAATCGGCTGGAAGCAATTGGAGAAACGCCACCTGACGACCATTTTCACCACGACGATACGACCAAAGCTGTGTATCGAGACACCGCGTGCAGGCATCCAAAATTTCAATCCGTTCCACACCCAGGGCTTGCAACTGAAAGGCATTGACAACCTTCAGGTCGATACGGGGTTTTCCGTTCTCCTGCAACACCGAGAACGCCTCTCGCGGTTGGCTGAGAATCGTTCCGGCCACGGCATCGGCAACCTCCGTCGAAACCTCGTAACAGCAGCCGCCAATCGATGGTCCAATCACAGCCAGAAGCTTCTCCGGGGCAGCGCCATGTGTTTCTATCAGCGTTTGCGCAATTTTTTGCGTGATGCCTTGCGCCGTCCCCCGCCAACCGGCATGAACCACCGCCCCAATGTGTCGCTCCGGCTCGTACAGAATGACCGGCACACAATCAGCCACCTGCACCAGCGCCGGAATCCCCGGTTCGGTCAGGATAACGGCGTCCGTCTCGTCTTCGCAAGCCACGTCGTTCAGTCTAAACCGGCTGGTGTGCGTCTGTCGCGGGACCGTCAGCCGGGCTGCGTTCAACCCGAACTGTCGGCACAGGCTGGCGCGGTTTTCCAGAATCAGCTCGGCAGGATAAGAGGCTCCGCCCAAGGTGACCGGCTTGCCGGTAAAGCCGTGGATCAACCGTTTGGCGTAGGTGCTCAGCAGCGCCGATTGGTACAATACGAATGGTTCGGTGAATACAGGCGGCAGTGATTGCATCATGACGGTACGTGCAGGACTCATGCTCTCTATTATAGCGATTGTCACGGCAACGGTGGCATTGGCTAGCCTGAGCCTGGCAAACACCACGGAAAACTCACCGATCACGCTGGAAATCGAACCGGTCAAGCGCATCTATTCGAGCCGCGAAGGCGTGATGGTGAAATTCGTCTTGAAAGCCACCGACCGCGTAAAGCTCTGCCTCGCCAAGGATATTTTGAGCCAAGTACAGGTAAACATTCACCGCTCGGGCAGCGGCAAGATGGGAATGAAGCCGCTGGTGCTGCGGGACAATAGCGAGATTTTTCAGCAACGCCTGAAAGTCCGCTGGTTGGAATCAGGGGAAAGCGTCGTGCTGCGCGCCAACTTAAAACGCTTTCAATTTGCCAACGGCACACAATGGACACCGGGCGAATATCACATCGGCGCCACGTTTAATTTGTGCGAACAAACGCCGAACGAGGAAGTCACGGTTTCCGAAAAAGAAATCCCCATCCAATCAACCCGCACGGGTTGGTTCATGATCATGAGTTGAGCACAGCAACAAGTCAAAGAGGTCAGCCCCATGCAACTCCCCATTCAGCTATTTCATGACGCCATCTACATTGTGACGCTGACCCCCGCACGCGGAGAGGCCATCAAGCAATCCATCGCCTTGCGTGATTTTGACGAGGTGCTTTGCATTTCGGCTGAGAATGCCGCCTTGCTGTTGCAAGCCAATCCGCCCGCGCTGGCGATTATCGACCTGGAAGGGAATACACAAAAAACCATTGAACTGATGCTTCAGTTGCCCGCCACGGTCAAAAGCATTGTGCTGAGCGACACGTTTGACGAAGAGCTGTTTTTTGCCGCCCACGATCATGGCGCGCGGGATTTTATGGTGAAGCCCGTGGCGGATGCCGACCTGGTGGCGCGCGTCATTCGCACCTTGCAAGAGCGTCGCCTGGAGCGGGTGATGATGCAAAAGGATCGCATCCTGGTGGAGATGGGCGTGTTATCAACCCGCTCGGGCGTCTTCACAACCTCCTACCTGCTCAAAATGCTGAAGCAGGAAGCCGAGCATGTATCGCCCTATGCCGCCGATCCGCTGAGCTTGCTGGTTGTGCAACTGGGCGGCTATCAAAGCCCCCTGCCGGAAGAATTGCACAACGCGCTGGCTTCTGAAGTGGCAGGCATCATCAAAGATTGCACGCGCGGCTTTGACATGGTGGGTGAATATTTCCTCGATAAATTTGCGGTGATTTTGCCGCAAACCGGAAGCCGTGGCGCGCGCGCGCTTGGCAAGCGCCTGATGAGCCGACTGAACGGCTATGAGTTTAAAAGCCCCGCAGGCAATCTGAGTTTGCAATTGCGCATTGGCATGGGTGAATACACCGGTTGCCGCCACTACGAAGACTTGATCAACCGGGCGCTGGAAGATTTGAAAACCGCGTCTTCCGGTCCCAAATCGATGATTTAACCTCTCCTGTAAATTTAAATCCTGCCGCCCGCAAATGCGCTTCCGCGCCCGATTTATTCCCGCGCTCCGTTTTGGGGTATGATAAC
This sequence comes from uncultured Vampirovibrionales bacterium, assembly GCA_964643815.1. Lineage (GTDB taxonomy): Bacteria > Cyanobacteriota > Vampirovibrionia > Vampirovibrionales > Vampirovibrionaceae > CAZXUP01. Next base: position 799 of record CAZXUP010000259.1, on the reverse strand, counting down.
CAAGTAGCATTGCAGACATTAGTGAGAGTAGTATGAGCAAATCGGCTTCCGTGGGGGAAAAAACCTTGCTCCCTCAAATCAAAACCCAGCTTCCGGGCCCAAAAACCAAGGCCTTGATTGAAAAAGACGGACGCTTCCTGTCGTCCTCCTACACGCGGGGCTATCCGTTGTCCATCAAAAGCGGCCACGGCGCCATGGTAGTAGACATGGACGATAACGTTTTTCTGGATTTTTGCGCCGGCATTGCCGTTTGCTCAACGGGGCACTCGCATCCAGAGGTGGTCGCCGCCATCCGCGAGCAATCGGAAAAATTCCTGCACATGTCCGGCACCGATTTTTATTACACCGGTATGGTAGACCTCGCCGAAAAACTGGCCACCAGCACACCCGGCAGCCCCGATAAAAAAGTGTTTTTCGGAAACTCCGGCACCGAAGCCAACGAGGCCGCCTTGAAGCTGGCCCGCTACCATACCGGGCGCAAAAATTTCATTTCATTTTACCGCAGCTTTCATGGACGCACCTTCGGATCGATGTCGGTGAGCGCCAGCAAGTCCGTGCAACGAAGCCAATTCTCGCCGTTACTGCCCGGTGTGTTCAACGCGCATTATCCGTATTTTTACCGGGATCTTTTCAACAGCGAATCCGCCGACGCCTGCGCACAGGCGTGCCTGGACTACATCAAAAATCATATTTTCAAAATGCTGATACCCGCCAACGAAGTGGCCGCGTTTATCGTGGAACCCATCCAGGGCGAAGGCGGTTATATTGTGCCACCCGCGTCGTTCATTTTGGGCTTGCA
>CAZXUP010000258.1:0-3963 GCA_964643815.1 uncultured Vampirovibrionales bacterium | reverse complement strand
GACTCGCCGATTGCCTATCTTTCGCGCTTTGGCCTGCTCAACAATCACACCCTCATCGCCCATGCTATCCAGACCACCCCAAAAGACCGGAAACTACTGGCCGAAGCAGGCGTGAGCATTGCCCATTGCCCGCGCAGTAATCTGGCCCTGCATGGGCAAACCCTGAATGCCGCCGAATGGGCGGAAAACGGTATTGCGCTGAGCTTGGGGACGGATGGCCGCCTGAGTACCGACGACCTGGATTTACGAGCCGAGGCCCGCTGCGCGATGACAGTTCACGGCTGGAGCGCCCAAACGGCCCTGCAAACCATAACGCTGAATGGCGCACAAGCCTTGCGCATGCAAGATGAAACCGGCAGTTTGGAGCCGGGCAAATGGGCCGATTACGTGTTGTGGCGAACGAACATCCAAGATGGCGTCGAGGACACCCGTCCGCCCGAAGTGCAGGTTTTAGACCCGGCCACGCAAGTCCGTGCGGTCGCGGTGGCGGGTCAAACCCGCTGGGAGGCAAGCCGATGAGCATCAACCAATTCAAGCGCCTCGCCAGCCAGAGCGTGTTGCTGTATGCGCTGTTTTTGCTGCCAACCGCACTGCTGCTTACCCACACCGGTTTGAACGACCTTGCCATTGCCCGCGCCATCGAAGAGACCTGGCAGGCTGGTTTCTGGCAATTTCCGGGGCTGACAAGCACCAACAGCCGCATTGTGCTGGATGTGCTGGAAATCGGCGTCATCGGGCTACTCACCTGGTTTTTCTGGCAAGGACACCAGCTTCTCAAGAAGACCGCAACGGCTGAACACGCAACGCTTCTGCCGGTTTTATGGCGTTGGGCGCTGCTGGGCGGACTGGTTTTAATCGCGGTCGTACCGTTTCACAGCAGCGATCTGTATGGCTACATCAACCGGGGCATCCAGCAAAGCCTGTACCACACCAACCCGTATCTTACGCCGGTGGCCGATATTGTCGGCTGGCGAAACGAGCCGTTGTTTCACCAGCATTGGCAGCATAACCCCTGCCCCTACGGCTTTTTCTTCGCCTGGCTAACAAATTGCATCAGCGCTTCTCACCAATTTATAACGATATTTTTGGGCTTTAAAACGCTGAATCTGCTATTGCTATTGGGCACAACGGCGCTGATTTACAGTTTGGCCAAGCAATTGAAACAATCGCAGCCGCTGCTAAGCGCTTATTGGTTTGGCGTGAATCCGTTGGTGTTGTTGCATGTGATGGGCAACGGCCACAATGATATTTTGCTGGTATTTTTGCTGTTGTTATCCGTTCAGACACTCCTCAGCACGCGCTGGGCATGGCTCAGCATCCCATTGCTGACGCTTTCGATTCTCACCAAGTACGCATCGGTTTTGGCGTTGCCCTTTGTACTGGTGTATTTCGTCAAAACCCGGCAGTTCAAAGCCCTGATGCCTGGCCTGCTGATCGGCGCCGGTTTGTTGTACTTATTGGCGACGCCTTACCTGCCCACCGATGGGCAAGCCTGGCCCTGGAACGCCTTGCTGGACAACGCAGGCAAGCCGCAGCACTCCATCATCGCCATGTTGGGACGACTGATTTATTACCCCATCGATTTTTTCAATCATGATGCAGCCAAAGCTATGATGAAGATGGGGTTGCTCGTGTTGAAGCCATTGTTTCTACTCGGTTTTGCGTGGCTGTGCATCCGGGAAGGTTTGCGGTTTTTGAAGGCCTCTGCCGACTCGGTGCAATTTCTGCAAAGCCGACTCATCCAAAGCGTGACACTATTGTTGACGGTATTGGTCGCTTTTGTCAGCGCCAAGTTCCACCCCTGGTATCCGGTCATGTTTCTGCCGCTGGCCTTGCTGTTACCAACCACTCATTGGCTCCGCCGCTTCGGCATGCTGTTCAGCCTGTTTCAGATTGCAGGGTTTACGCTGCTGCAAAACTTACACATCGGCAACGTCATCCTGCTGACACTGCTACCCCTTTGGCTGAGCGTAAAGGATGCCGTCAGGCCGACTAAACCGGTTTCTCTATCGCCGTCGGCGGTCCCGCCGTGCGAATCGTCACTTCCTGAATCGATTTGATCGTCCAGGCGGCATCCGCACCTTCGCGGTAGGCAATGGAAATTTTCACGACCATCTTGCCCTCTTTCAGGGCATGGACGTTCATTTTGTTTTCCGGTTTGATCTCAACCGATACGACATTCTTGTGCAACCAGTAGCGCCGATCTTTCATGGGCAAGGGCTTGTCGGGAGAAGCGGCCTGCTCCGTCACTTCGGCCAGCGTATCATTGCCGGAAACAAATTCGGCTTTGACGGCCAGGAAACTCAGCTCCCGGCTGGAATCGTTGGCCAGCTTGATTTTGATCAGCGGCTCAAACTCGCCGGTGGCATCATCCACATCGGTATCCACTTTAACACTGGAAATTAATACCGGGTACAAGCTATCCAGCGGCACTTTGGCCTGACGGCTCACTTTATCCGCTTCGTCAAAATACTGCTTGGCCTCGTCCTGTTTTTTATTCTGGGCCAATTGATGGCCTTTTTGCACCAGGATGTTGGTGAGACGCAAACCGACCACGTTGGGACTCACCTCAAACGCCTTGCGATACCAATTGATCGAATCATCCAACTGGTTCATCCGGCCATACGTCTCGGCAATGGCAATCAGGGTTTCGGGCAGGTATTTAAAGCGCAACGATACTTTCAGCAAGCGCACCGCTTCGGGATATTCCTTCATCGTAATCAACCGATCCGTATGCATATGGATCGCGTCAATCAGCCTGTCTTCAACCACCTGCTGCGCCTGGTAGTCTTTCACATGGTTCAACGCCTTGGTGTACTTATCGATAATCTGGGCATAATCCTTTTGCGGCGCTTCGGCCAGCACGCTACCCCAGTGTTCGTATAGCTCAAACCTGGCCTGACGCACATCGACATCCTTGCGATTGCGTTCGTATGCCTTGTTCAGGATCTGCTCCGACTTGATGAAGTCTCCCTGCGCCATGGCCACTTTACTGAGCGCAATCTCCGGCGCCTGGCCGCCTGTGCGACCCTTCAGAGACGCCGCCAGTTCAAATTCCTGCTCGGCCTTACGACGTTCATCCAGTTGCAGGTAAGCCTGGCCCAGCAGCAAGTGACCTTCATAGCTGTCCCGGTGATGGTTGACCAGCGTCTGGAAGGTTCTGGCCGCCCAGGCCACCTTGCCTTCAGAAAGCTGCATCCGGCCCCGGTTGATCAAATCCTCTTCATCCGTGAAGCGAAACAGCAAAAAGCCCGAAAACACAAAACCCGCCAATGCAATCGCGCTCACAATGGTTGTGAGATACTGCACACTGGGGTTCAGGTAGAAATTACCAAAAAGGACCCGACGCTGACGGCGGCGGCGACTGAATTTGCTCATACGCCTCGAAAGAACAGAACCGTTGATACTGTCCTTTTATTTTATCAGACGAGTCGCTTCCTGCCACAACCGGCGTGGGAAAGATACTGGTTTTACCTGAAGGGAAATCGACTCGGTCTGGCGCAGGGCTTGCTCATAGCTGTTCACCAATTGGCTGATTTCCACGCTTGATAAGCCGGGATCGTTGATTCGCTCCTCAAAAACCTCTTGCAGATTGCGCAATTCGGCATTCGAAAACTGCAGGGCCTGATACGACTCTCCATAAACCATCCAGCCACATGCCTGCCCCAAGCCATTGCCCACAGTGTCCAGCCACTCTTTGAGGCTCCGTCCTTGCTGAACCAGGCCATACACGCCAGGGCCACGGGTCGAGATAGCGGCCAATTCCCGATCAACCTGCGTCTCATGCGCTTCCAGGGTTTTCAACCGCAAACGCACCTGCCGAACCCGTTCTTTCATATCCAGAGATTGTTCAGGCAGACGGTCGTACTTGTTCAACTTCTGGCGAAGGTCCGTAATCTCGTCGCTCAGGCGTTTTTTCATGACCCGAAGCCTGAAAACCGGCGTAGGCAAGTATTGCTCCAG
>CAZXUP010000257.1:3107-4040 GCA_964643815.1 uncultured Vampirovibrionales bacterium | reverse complement strand
TTCAACCAGGAGCATGTCGTTGGCGCAGACCCGGTTACGCTGATCGGCCAGCTTGCCGAACTCACCCGAAAACAAAAATTATTTTGGAACGACTGGACGTTTGACGGCCCAAAAACCGACAAATCCTACCGCGTCCAAACCCGACTGGCCGATGGGTTGCCTGTTCGTCTGTTTGTTTACCACAAGGAGCATCATGACGAATGGAGCAGAAACCAGCTTCTGATTCATGACGATACCAATTCGCAACTTTGGGAAGCCATTCTCCAGAATAATCCAGCCGATCCGGAAACACCCAAAAAACTGCTGGTACGCACCCAAAACGACGGGTTTGCAAGGCAGATACTGGCATTAAACGATCTGGGCTACCAGCGTATCAAAAACGAGTTTAACAAGCTGTTTAACGCGATTGAGAGAAAAGCCACCTCAAAAAAGTAAACACCGGACATTACGTACCAGCATTCAGTACAGGGTTTCTATTTCATGCGCACTGCCATCCGGTTCGGTTTCATACCCCCTGTCATCAAACGTCCTGTCTTACCTCGTTTTACAGGCAGTCAGCCGCCATCCGTTTTTCCGTCCGGTTTTAATCAGGCAGGCATTGCCCAGGCCCAACCCGCAGAGCTGATCAGGATGCTGGCTGAGCTGACGACTCAGAACAAACTAACGTGGTGGGTTCAACCCCTGGTCCGCAACAAATTCGAAACAGCCTACCAAACCAATACCAGGCTTGAGGATGGAACCCTGCTGCATCTGCTTGCTTCCAACACCCATAAACCAAGAGTCCTATCGCGCCAGAAACTCAAAATCAAACTGGAGGATCAGTCAACCCTGTTTGAAACGCTGATTCAGAAAGAACGAAAAGGTAAGCGGGAAAATATATTTCAGACAACCAAAAATCCGTTTGGGCGCGAAGAACTCCAGATTTTTGGTTCT
>CAZXUP010000257.1:0-3097 GCA_964643815.1 uncultured Vampirovibrionales bacterium | reverse complement strand
GGTTCTCTGCGCTACCAGCGCATCAAAAATCAGTTCCACAAATTATTTAACGCCATCGAACAATCGTTTGCTCCGTGAAAACGGTTTTACCGGGTCGGGCAAGACACTCGCCATCAAGGGATACTCCTCAGGCTTCCCTTCCAGTCTGTCGAGCATCGCTTTTATCACCCCAGCCGCTTCCGGAAAACGCATCAGTATAAACCTTGCGCTTCGACAGCCGCCACCCTGCAAGGCCGCAAAAATTTCGCCTGCCGCCTCGCTCCGTCCTGCATCGGTCGGCTTCCCATTTTTATCAGGCTGAATGAAATACTTCAGTTCCCGTTTGTCCCGCACAGTCAACCACGCATGATCTTCCGCATACGCCTTTTTGAACGCCTCGCTTTTGGAAACCCGGCGCAAGGCGTCAAACGCATGGCCTATCTCGTGACGCAACACGCCCGCCGCGTTGGTGGTTCGGCAAAGCACTTTGTCGATTTTCTCGCCTTGCGCTTCCACCGGCTTGCAACGTCCCCCTTCCTCATCCGCCCAGAAGTATTCGGCCATCCCGATAAACCGGCCCCGCAAGCCATCCACATGATAGAACGTCTTGCCTTGGTCCCAACCTCGCGGCTGTTCTTTTTTTAAATACGGAAACGCATCCACCATAAAGCGTGTCAGGACAATCTTTTCATGGCCATCCGTCAACACTTTTCGAACCTGTGGCGGCAACGATTTGAACGCCTGGTCAATTTCCAGGATAAACGCATCGGAAACCGTGGCGCCTTTGGCCAAATACAACAGGGGCGATATCGTCCGCTTGCCCGGCAGCGTATTGATGGCGATAAAGTCCGAGTTGGGGTCTTTTTCCAAAAGAGGAGGAAATGCGACGCTATTCGGTTTTACACTCTGTAACGTGGCGGCGCCCGTCGCGCAGCCTGTCGACACCGCCCCCAGCAGCATCGCGGATCGAATCAGCAGATGCTGAAGCCGGGAGGGCTTCGGCTTTTTCTGTTTTTGACCGGAGAAAAAGACATCGCCGACAGACGCATTTGTGTTGAACCGCATCGGTTTCGGCTTTTTAGCCTGCCGGAAAACAAACATATCCGCATCCGGCACTGAACGCCAGGCAACGTTCTGCATGAGACCCCTTCCTCACCCAGTGGATTCTTCGATATTGAATCTATAATTAATTTAACAAAATAAGATTATGCCAGTAAAACACCAGCTTGGCAAGACACGGACGACTATCGGGAAACACCCGCTTTTGTGCTAAACTTTCGCGTATCCGGTAACGATTGGCAGCAGAGGATTGCAACGCATGGAAAACGGACGCAGTGACAACGGCGTTTACAACGAAACCGACATCATCGAAACCACGGATGAAGAGGGCGTCGTCCATATTTTTGAAAAAGTCAGCGAACTGGAAGTAGAGGGTAAAGAATACGCCCTGCTGATTTACAAAGGCAACGAGCACGAAGCCGGCGGCGAAGAGGGTGAAGCCGAGGACGGCTATGACGAAGATGTGGTTGTCATGCGGATTGCCTACGAAGACGGCCAGGAAGTGTTTGAGGCCATTGAGGACGAAGAGGAATTCAACCGCGTGGTGGCCCATATCGAAACCCTGGAAGACGACGAAGTCGAGTTCGATTTGAGCAACGTCTCTCCCGAAGAGGAAAACTAACCCCCAGGGTCGGTGCAGGGCAGGAACAGGCCCTGCGGATACTAATTGGCCTGACAGCTACTATTTGTTAAAGGAATTTTATATGAAGATCCACGAATACCAAGCCAAAGAACTTTTCCGCAAATACAACATCCCCGTGCCCAACGGCCAGGTTGCCTTCACACCGGAAGAAGCCGTGCAAGCGGCTCAACTGCTGAAAAACGGCAGCAGCCGCTTTGTCGTGAAAGCGCAAATTCACGCGGGCGGACGCGGCAAGGGCGGCGGCGTGAAAGTCGTGGATTCTCTCGATGGCGTGCGTGACGCGGCCAAGCAAATCATCGGCATGCAACTGGTGACTCACCAGACCGGCCCTGAAGGCAAAAAAGTAAAATCCGTCCTGGTGGAAGAAGCCTCCAACATCGCGCGCGAACTGTACATTTCAATCATTCTGGATCGCGCCCAATCCCGCCCCGTCATTATGGCCAGCACCGAAGGCGGCATGGACATTGAGGAAGTGGCTGAAAAAACGCCGGAAAAAATTATCCGCGAGCACGTGCACCCCACCCTGAGCCTGCAACCCTACCAGGCGCGCAAAATCGCCTACGCGCTGGGCATTCCCAAAGAGGGCATGAAAGACGCGCTGCAACTGATTGCCAACCTCTACAAGTTTTTCATCGAAACCGATTGCGCGCTAGTGGAAGTAAACCCGCTGGTGGTCACCGCCGACAACCGCGTGTTTGCGCTGGATGGCAAAGTGAACTTCGATTCCAACGCGTTGTATAAACACCCGGAAATTCAGAACTACCGCGACTTCGACGAGGAAGATCCGCTGGAAGTGGAAGCGAGCCGCTACAACCTCAACTACATCAAGCTGGAAGGCAACGTGGGTTGCATGGTGAACGGCGCGGGCCTCGCAATGGCCACGATGGACATCATCAAGCAATACGGCGCCGCACCGGCCAACTTTTTGGACGTGGGCGGCAGCGCCACGGATGAGGCGTTGGAAAACGCGTTCCGCATTCTGCTGTCGGATGAAACCGTGGAAGTCGTGTTCATTAATATTTTTGGCGGCATCCTGCGCTGCGACAAACTCGCCGAAGGCGTCGTGAAAGCCGCGCGCAAGCTGGAGATGAACATTCCGCTGGTGATTCGGATGAAGGGCACCAACGTGGAAGAAGGCAAGCGCATCCTCGCGGAATCGGGCATTAAATACGCCGCCGCCGATGAGATGGCCGAAGCGGCTGAAAGAGTCGCGGGTTTCATCAAGCAGCCGGTTGCCAAGTAGGATCGTCGCCGATGGAATTTGCAATCATCGCTTATGACGGTACGGATGAAGGCGCATTGGCACGCCGGATGGCCGTGCGCGAGGCGCATTTAAAAGTCGTCGCGTCGTTGCGCGAACATATGATTCACGGCGGAGCAATTCTGGATGATGTGGGCAACATGATCGAACCGATC
>CAZXUP010000256.1:0-4055 GCA_964643815.1 uncultured Vampirovibrionales bacterium | reverse complement strand
GGTTTTTCGTGGGACGCACTTCAACCACCGGATCGAGCAAGCCCGTCGGGCGAATAATTTGCTCCGCAATTTGCGCGGATTGCCCGATTTCGTAATTGGAAGGCGTCGCCGACACATAAATGCGCTGCCCAATGCGCGCCAGAAATTCATCAAAATTGAGTGGCCGGTTATCCTTGGCGCACGGCAGCCGAAACCCGTAATCCACCAGCGTTTCCTTGCGCGAGCGATCGCCATGGTACATCCCGCGCAACTGCGGAAGGGTCACATGCGACTCGTCAATCACCAGCAGAAAATCGTTTGGGAAATAATCGAGCAGGGTTTTAGGCGGCGTGCCGGGCGGACGGTTTTCAAAGATGCGCGAATAGTTTTCGATGCCGTTGCAATAGCCCACTTCGCGAATCATCTCGATATCGCGCAAGGTTCGCTGCTCCAGCCGTTGCGCTTCCAGTAGCTTGCCAACGTCATGCAATTCGCGCACCCGCTCGTCCAGTTCAAACTGGATTTGCCGCGTGGCGCGCTCGACATCATCGCGGTTAGCGACATAGTGAATGGCCGGGTAAATCACGACATCTTCCGGCATATCCAGCACTTCGCCGGTCAGCGGATCAATCACGCTGATGCGCTCCAGCTCATCGCCAAACAGCTCCAGGCGAATCACGCGTTCTTCGTGCGCCGGATGTACTTCGATGATATCGCCGCGCGCGCGAAAGCAGGCGCGTTTCAGATCGATATCGTTGCGCATGTACTGGTTACGGATGAGTGTGCGCAGCAGCTCATCGCGATCCATCTCGCCGCCCACTTTTACGCGGATAGCGGCTTTAAAATAATTGTCCGGCAAGCCCAAACCGTAAATGCAACTGACGCTGGAAACCACCACCACATCACGCCGCTCGAATAAGCTACGCGTGGTGGAGTGCCGCAGCCGATCGATTTCCTCGTTGATGCTGGCGGTTTTTTCGATATAGGTATCGGTGCGCGGAATGTACGCTTCCGGCTGGTAGTAATCGTAATAGCTGATGAAATACTCAACCGCGCTTTCGGGAAAAAACTCGCGCAGTTCGTTATACAACTGCGCCGCCAGCGTCTTGTTGTGCGAAATCACCAGCGTGGGGCGTTGGACGCGCTCGATCACATTGGCCATCGTAAACGTTTTGCCGGAGCCGGTCACACCCAGCAAGGTCTGCGATTCAAAACCCGTGTTGAGGCCAGCCACCAGTTTATCGATGGCTTGCGGTTGATCGCCGGAGGGTTGGTAGCCAGCTACCAGTTGAAGCGGTTTGGACATAGTCTCCATCATGAACGCGCGGGGCGTTCTTTTCAAGCGCTGCGGAACGATTCGATTGAGTGTCTATCGTATATTGTATTGCCATATTTGTGTTAAGAACTATAAAAATGCTGGCGTCTTGAGTCATTTCTGATCTTCAGGGACTTTCTTTAATTCAACCCTCATTGAATCTGAGCCGAGTATCAAGAAGAGCTATTTTAAAAACGAAATAAGAATTGGAGAATTGTTCAAATGACCTTGTTTTCCCCCATACCCACTACCTCGCGATTTGGCCAGATTCAACCCACTGCCGAGACTTCCCGCCATCCGGTGCAAGAAAGCGTCCGCTTTGGAGCCGACGCTTTCGAAATCTCCAAGAAATTAAAGCTTGAAGCTGAAGCCAAGGCTACTACAGCCAAAATAAAAGCTGAAGCCAAGACAAAAACAGCCATCGAGAAACAGAAAATTGCCGGGTTTAAGCATATCGGGGATACCGTTGTTTGGAAAGGGAAGATCGACGGGAAAAAAAAGACGATCAACGTTGCGGAAATGCTCGCGTTTCTCTGCAGAATTCGTAGGGATGAGGGCTATTATCCGGGATATGGAACCGTGGAGAAATTGGCAAAATCGTTTCCCGGCTTGAATACGGAGGCTTTAGAGTGGGCCTTTTCGGAGCTTCATAGCGATGGTAAACACTACCTCGGTAAAGATTACAGCACTAGTGAGTATTGGCTAAGACCCTCCGGAAAAGAAATGCTGGAGGATGTATATCCGGACATAAAGTTACCACATGCAGAGGACTGTTACATTCTGCCGTTCAGGCGGATGACTTCAATCTGCCGCCGGTGATCTGAAATACCCCAACAAAAAAGGTTCCTTGATATGGTCGAAGGAGCCAACCCTTGCGCAACAGGCCGGTTCGCCTGTCCCCCCTGATTCCACAGTGCGTTTAGAACCGGATAACACTGCTTCACCTGGTACCGGGAGCCTATCAAGAAACCTTGATACTAATGTAGCACATGCCGGTAGCGATTTAAACCCTCCTTCTGAAGGGACTCCGATCCCATCCACTAGGGGATTGGCGCTCCGTAGAGCAGAAGAGATTAGTAATCGGTTAGACCTGCTGGAAACCGGAAGCCCCAAGACTTTAAATAAGCCGGTTGACCTCCTCGACGCTCAAGGCCGCTCAATGCGCCGTGCAGGAGAAGCACCACAGCTTGATTTACTCCAGCCAAGGCCGGGTAACCCTGCCGATCTGGAATTACCCAGAGTTACCTCCAAAACCCCTGAAGTCGCCGCTTCTCCCTTTTCGGCGGCTGAGGGGGGTGGAGGGAATATTCATACAAGACCGTCTGGCGCAGAGATTTACACGCAAGGCCGCGCCCAGGTCGATGTAGATGCAATGGCCGCGCTGGTTGAAAAAGGCTCTCCACTTATTTCACTTAAGGAAGGTTTGGAGATTCGACATAAAGTTACCGCATGCAGAGGACTGTTACATTCTGGATGACTTCAATCATGACATAAAGCTACCGCCTGAAGAAACTCGTTTCAAAAACCCGCGCAGAAATGCGCGGGTTTTTGCTGATAAAACTAAAAGCTTTCGCTACGAGGTCAGTCTGAAAAACTGAATCGCCGCCGAGTCGAGGCTTTGCTGCACGTTCCCGGCCAATGAACCGATAAACGCGGCGGAATCCCCAGCTCGTAGACTGTTCAACACATTTGCGTCAATAATTTTTGTCGGATCTGGCCGAGGCGGTTGTTGCCCTAAAACGCTGGGCGCCAAAATTGGCCCGGTTGCGTTCGGGTTTTGGGGCGGCGGTGCTGCCGCTTGTACCGGTTGCGGTGGTGCGGCTGGCGGTGGCGGTTGTTGCTGCAACGCCTGCTGCTGACCTCCCACATTACCTTCACGCACAACAATCACCTTGGGCGCTTCTTTAGCCTCTTTTTTGTCATCTTTGTCATCCAAACCTAAACGCTCTTGTACGCGCTCCTTAATGCGCTCTCCAAGATTCGCTAAACCGCCTTCCTTGCGATCTGGGCCTTTGCCACGATCCGGACCACCGCCAAATCCAGGCAAAATGCCACCAACAAAACCTTTAGGACCGCCAAAGCCGCCAAATTTTGGACCACCAGCCCGACCCGAACCAAAGCCTCCCGGACCGCCAAATTTAATACCTATCGCCATGTCGAGTGTACTCCTTCTCCAGTTCCGGTTTATCTCTGCTCTCTCGTGCCCGATGGAATGATGCCTTAAAAGGCATTAATAAAATAAAAACAACCAAATGGCGGGAATTGACGCTTTCCATGTTACAGTTTCAGCGCCCTGAGAACCTATCAGGTATATATTTCGGCGCTAACAACCACTTCTAAACGCTATGCGGCTTTTGACACCCGCTACCACCCGAAGCGAACAGCGCTGTTAGCACAAGCATTTTGCACTTGCCGGAGTGTAAAGCAATAACGGCATACAGCGTTATCTGCAGCAGCCAAACAAAAGGCTTGCAAGGGAATTGAAAAAGTCGTCGAGAAAAAAGCATCAGAAACAGTGGAAGATGTCGCCGAAGCTATGGCGGAGAACGAAATTGAAAAACGGACGCGCCTGGATGTACACGGCTAGCTAGAGCAAGCAAGCCTGGCAACTTCTATTGAAAACCGGTTAAGCCAGCGCGTGGCGGACGATGAAATCGGTGTAGACTTCCTTGCCGCTCACAAAAGCAGCGTTGTCCATCAGCTTGATATGGAAAGGAATCGTGGTTTTCACGCCCGTGATGCCATATTCGTTCAAAGCGCG
>CAZXUP010000255.1:0-4096 GCA_964643815.1 uncultured Vampirovibrionales bacterium | reverse complement strand
AGCTTGCGGTGGCGGCGAGCGCAGTGGCGAAAAGGGCGACCATTCATACGCTAAGGCACAGTTATGCCACGCACCTGCTGGAAGAAGGGGTGAGCCTGCGGTACGTCAGCGCGTACCTGGGTCACGCGACGCTGGAACAAACGCTGGTCTACGCGCACCTGACTGCGGCTTCCGAGGAGATGACGCAAAAGGCGGCGGCACGACTGGCGGCGGCGCTGGACGGCAAGGACTAGGCGCGCGCCACAGTCCATGACCGCGCTGGCCGAGGCCGTGCGGCGGCATTGGCCGTCGTACGCCGCCACGCACGGCCCACGCATTCCGGCCGCCCACCGGCGGGCGGCGCAGGCGATCCTGCGCTGCCGCACGGTGGAGGCGGGCCTGGTGTTTTACCGCTGCGATGACTGCGGGCGCATCGACGCGTCCCCGGTGTCCTGTGGCCACCGGGCCTGCAATGCCTGCGGCCAGCACAAGGCGGCGGAATGGGAGGCGCGCCAAAAGGCACGCCTCCTTCCCGTGCCTTATCACATGGTGACTTTCACCATCCCCGCTGAGTTCCGAGACCTCTTCCGAGGCCATCAAAGGTTATGTTACGACATCTTTTTCCGCGAAAGCTCCGGGGCGCTCGGCGATCTGGCCACCGATCCGAAACATCTCGGTGGTGACATCGGCATGACCGGTGTGCTGCAGACGTGGACGCGCGATCTTCGCTATCATCCGCACATCCACTACCTCGTCCCAGCCGGCGCGCTGAGCGCCACCGGCTGGGTGCGCCCAAAAAACCCGGGCATCCTTGTCCCCGTCAAACCGTTGGCCGTGCGGATGCGCAACCGCATTCGTGAGGCGCTCAAAGCCGCCGACTTCAAGCTCTACCGAACCATTCCCGCCAAAGCCTGGCGCAAGCCGTGGAACGTGGATGCGCGGCCTGTCGGCCGCGGCGACACCGCCTTCGGTTATCTCGCCCGCTACATTCAGAAGACCGCACTGGATGCCGCCCGTATTCTTGAGGTTACCGATACTCATGTCATCATCGTGTGGACGGACCGCGAGAGCGGCAAACCGCGCACCGCGAAACTCACCGGCCACGAGTTCCTGCGGCGCTTCTTGCAGCATGTTCTGCCCAAAGGCTTTGTGCGTGTGCGGCACTTCGGGTTCCTCAGCGCCGCGGCGCGCACGCGCTTCGCGCGCGTGCGCGCCCTGCTCCGAGCCTCCGGAGTCACTCTCGTCTTGCCGCCAAAACCCGTCATTCCGTGTCCCTGCTGTGGAAAGGCCATGACATTCCTGCGCGTCGAACGCGCCCGCGGACCACCACCACGCCCCCCATGATCCTTTCCCTTCACTCACACGACCGTTCCTTCGGTCCTGCCACGGCCCGCGTGGCGCCGGCTTTCAAGCCGGGCGGCGACGGGCACGCAAAGTCATGGCCTTCACATCGCAAAATGCCACGAAAACCGCTCATTCCCATCATCCACAGGCCCGCTCACGCGCCGTCCTCGGCTACCGTCCCGGCAAAACCCGCACTTCCACTACCCTCGCCGCGTCCAGTTCGACTCCACAACGCGTGTCCTGCGCTCCCAGGCCCGAAAAGCTTTCCCCTCCCGGGCTCGCGCGCGCTGCCACCCATCTGATCCACCACCTCCTCACCCGCGAATCGTTCAACAATCGTTAGCATCACGGCTCCGCTGCGCTCCGCGTGATGCTAACCAATTGTGTTTAGGCTTGGGCGTGTGCTGAAGGATTACTCGCGTCCTGCAACTGGTTCCAGACAGCAACCAATTCACCAATAGCTCTTCTTCCAGCTTCAGTTTCGGAAGAGTAATACTTTACTTCAATAGGGTCTCTATGCTCATTTAGAATGAGTTCCACTCCTAGTGTTCCCCCATCTACAATAGCAAAATCGCGCTTAAGTCGATGGTCAATTTTGTCGGCATTCACTATTTTCGTTGAAATACCTGCATTAATATTTAATTGAACAATATTTTCTATATTTGCAATATTAGGTTCATGCTCAATGAATATCCTTCTAACTATAATTTTTGATTCTACAATTTTCTTACTTTTGTTAAGCAAGCGCAATCCGATGGAGCCTGACCAATACGGCAATGGGTTAACGTAGCTTGTTGCCCAGAATGAGACCTTGGCGGTCTCTGGAGCTTCTGCCTCACGAAAGAAAAACCCACCAGGGCGCAAATCAATTTTTAATACGCCTGAATTAATAGATGTGATGGCTTGAGTAACATCAAATAGGAACCCCTTAATTTGCTCTGAGAAGAAATCATGCTTCAATTGTGTCGATTCGGCAATTTTAGTTATCAATTTTTCAGTTCGGTCTCGAAAGTGATTACTGGATTTAATACTGGATAGGGCTACCGAAATCGATGAATCCTCATCTCTTTGTTTTAAATATATTTGAATTATAAACATTAAAATATTTTGCAGCAGGATTATCTGAATAGTCTCCCATACTGAAGCTTTAAAAATGAAACCTAGAGCTGCAATCACAACTCCAATTCCGACAGATAGCGAGGTGAGTTTTAAGTCTCTCATTGATTTGATTTCTTTTTAAGAACGTAACATGTCCAGCCGGCGGATTCTATTGGGGAGGTTTTTTCTAGTAGGATCTCTAATGCTAATAGCCGATCAAGATTAGTTGGTGCTAGGTAGAAAGCGCTGCGGTCATCCAACAATCTAATATCCAAAAAATCGGATGATTGATTATAAGCGTGCAACATTGGGGCGGCATAGCCTACTCCGCGCCGCTCAACGACTGAAAATTGGAATTCCCTTGCTGCATCCATGATTTTCTTGTTACTATGAAAGTAATAATTTGTTCCGACAATGTTTTTTTCAACATCTTCATTATTTTTTATTATGTGAATTGCATTTTCAATATTCCCAGACAATGCTTCGATTATTGACCATCGCAGAGGGTTATCTATGTCTAAGTATAGAATGCCGTCATCGGCAAGCAAATTTGATGCTGCACGGAATATATCATCTGGACAATTTAAAAAATTTGCAGCTTGTGTAATTGTGGCCATTGAATAGCCCCTGTCGGGTACAATTTTGGATATATCTTCGACAAACCCTTGATAAAAATTAGCTTTGTGAATGCAGCCACTTTTAGTAATACTTTCTTTTGCGATATTGAGCATGCATGGCAATGCGTCGACTAATGTTATATGATTTACTTTGCTTGCTATTTTATTAGCTAAAATACCAGTTCCACATGCCATATCTATAACCTTGAATCCGGGATCAATAATACTTTCAATTATTGATTCTGTCCGATGTCTGTAGATTGCGTGCCAAGGAGATAGCAAGTTAATTTTATTCAATAATGGGCCACGCGATGAATAGACTTTAGCGATTAAATCAAGTGTTGTTGAGTCCATTGACTTGTATTGAGTGGTTAGGCCGCGGGTTGTTACGCATAGGAATCGAATACGAGAATGTCCTCTCCCATGAACTTATTGACCGCGTCCACGATGGCCCCATGTGGCTTGGAAATGCGCTTCTTGAGGTAGAACATGGCCCAAATCGTAATTGCGTATGGAAACGGTATCTCTTCCTTGTTGAAGTAATAGGCACCGGTGAAATAGTCCTTCAAAGCCGCTTTGGTAGCGTTGAATCCGTCTTGAGAGTGGCAGCATGAAAAGACCATGACACGCTTCTGGTCGTCTTTGAGCTTGTGTAGATGCTTGGTAATCTGTGTCGCTACATCCGCCCATTTCATTGTTCCGCCGAGCATCCCGATACCGTTCTTGCCACCGTGGCAGGCAAGATGAACGAACTGAACACGATAGCGGTAAGTGGGATACTTCTGGAACTTCTCGGTGGAGGCCACACAGATGCGTTTCACGCGAGCCTTCAGGCTCATGTTGTGAATGAGCGACTCAATGACTTTGCATTCGGTTGCCAGTGCTGCCTCGACCTCGTGGTCGCCTGGCAAATCGAACAGTAGGTAGCCGAGTTTCGGTTTAGACATGACGTGTGGCGTAGCGGCCTAACAGTAGAATTAAGCCTCTGTGTGTCTGAACAAGTTATACTTCTCTGCATTAGGATTTCGGATTTTCGAGTATCTGAAAATTCTCCGTGA
>CAZXUP010000254.1:0-4105 GCA_964643815.1 uncultured Vampirovibrionales bacterium | reverse complement strand
TTCGCTGACACCAACTCCATAATCAATCATGAGTTGTGCCAGTTGCTCGCCATCAATCAGAATAATCTTCTTTTCGATGCGTTCGACATATTCCAGTGCATCCTTGGTAAATCTGGAAGTCGTAATAAAAACCCCTTTGCGGGCACGAACCCCTTCCAGGCTACCGGCAAAGGCTTGAATCAATGGACGGCCTACCCCGTTACCTTCCTGCCATCGTTTGGCTTGAATGTAAATGGTATCCAACCCTAGCTTGTCTTCCTTGATAATGCCGTCAATTCCATCGTCCCCACTTTTTCCAACCAGCTGCTTTTTGGCGTCCTTCTCCGATCCCCCATACCCCATGGCGATAATCAGATCTACGACAATCTTCTCAAAAAAACGGGGGGTGGCGGATCTGGCATGATCCAAAAGATCTTTTGCCAACTGGTCTCGAAGGGATTGATAGCTTTCCTCTAAAGCTTCTTCCGGGTTTAGTGTTTCGTTAAATTCAGCTTCAACAATTGGAACGAATCTATTATCGTTTGATACCCTTTTCTGAAATTCAAGAAACTCCGGAAAACGTGTCAGAAATGCTTTATCGAGTGTGACTGGTTTTTCTTTCAGTACCTCAATGCCGCGATGAGTGATTTTGAACCGTCCTCTTCCCATACTTTCCAAGAGGTTCGCTTTTTTCAGATAGGTACACGCCCATCCCACCCTATTCTCAAAAGTGGGTTGCTTCCCACTGGGAAGCATTTCTCTCTTTTGCTCTTCAGTCAGTTTAAAGTGAGCTGCAAGCGCCTCTACCGCAGTGCTATTTTGATGAACTTGACCATCGGCTGTTATTTTTAATAGGGGCAGTAAACATGCTTGATAGTCAGGGATTGACATTACCACCTCTACGAAATTCGTTCTTCGCTGGCGCCGTCAAACAACAAGGCTTTGTCGATTTCAATTTTGATTTTCAACGGCTGATCTTCACGCACGGAAATATCCGAAGGCCAACGGGCCACCAGTGAGTGTCCGCCAAACGTAAAATGCACCAGCTGCTCGCTGCCCAGCAGTTCCACCCGGCTGGGCGTGACAGGAATCACGTGTCCCGATTCCGGTGCCTCTTCGGGCAGCAGTTGTTCAGGCCGAAGCCCCATCACCGCGCCCAACCCTTCACGCTCCGATGACTTGCTTTTTAATCCGTCCGGCAGCGGTAACATAGTGCTGTCTCCCAGACGCAATCCGTCTGTTTCCAACACGCCGGTGAGAAAATTCATCTGTCCGACAAAGCCTGCCACAAACATATTGGCCGGGTTCTGATACACGTTCAGCGGTGTATCCACCTGCTGAATTTTGCCACCGTTTAAGATGACGATGCGATCCCCCATCGTCATGGCTTCCACCTGATCGTGGGTGACATAGATTGTCGTCGCGTCCAGACGCTTATGCAGGGCGGCGATTTCGGTGCGCATCTGCACGCGCAGTTTGGCATCCAGATTCGAGAGCGGCTCGTCCATCAAAAACACTTTGGGGTTACGGACAATCGCCCGGCCCAGCGCCACGCGCTGACGTTGCCCGCCAGAAAGCTGCTTGGGCTTGCGCTGCAACAGTGTTCCCAAATCCAGAATGCGCGCTGCCTCCTGTACCTTTTGATCGATTTCAGGCTTCGGCGTTTTGCGCATCTTCAGGCCAAAGGCCATGTTGTCGTAAACGCTCATATGGGGATACAACGCGTAGTTTTGAAACACCATCGCAATATCGCGATCTTTGGGTGGCACATCGTTGACGACCCGATCTTCGATTTTGATGGCGCCGCCGGTGATGGTTTCCAGGCCCGCAATCATGCGCAGCACGGTGGATTTACCGCAGCCACTGGGTCCCACCAGCACGACAAACTCTTTATCCTTGATGCTCAGGGAGATATCCTGAATCACTTGGGTTTGATCGTACGACTTGAATACGTTTTCTAAAACCACGTCTGCCATAGGTATTATTATGCGCGATAGAATGGATTTGTGACAAACATTTTCAGAGAGGGGGCTTGGGGGGAAACCTCCAGCCGTTACCCGAAGGGTTTACGGATGGGGGTTAATCGAAGAAGGGAACGAACCCCAAGTACAAATTGTAGTTTTCAGGTAAGCTTGTATCCGCAGGGCCTGTTCCTGCCCTGCACCGACCCTGTTTTTATGTATTACGAATTGGCGCATTTATACGACTGGCCCGGCGCGGCGGATTTTGCGGAATCCGTCCAGGCCAAAGCGCTGGAACGGTTGGCCGCCTATGCCATTCATCCGCCTGGGCGGATTATTGACTTGGCCTGTGGCACCGGCACGCTGGCAATTGCGTTGGCCCAGGCGGGGTATAATGTCACGGGGCTGGATCTCTCGGAGCCGATGCTGGCGCAGGCAAAGCGCAAGCAGCAGGCGCTCGACTTAAAAAACGAACTTTCGCTGACCTGGCTGCAGGGCGATATGCGGTATTTTCTGACCGATACCCCTTATGATGCCGTGCTGTGTCATCATGACAGCCTGAATCATCTTTCCAACGAAACCGAACTGCGGGCGGTTTTTTTGCAGGCGGCGCAAGCGTTGAAACCTGGTGGTTTGTTTTTGTTTGACTTGAACACATTGGACAATTTCCAGACCTTCTGGAATGGAGCGGATACCTACGAAGGTCCTAATTACCAGCTTAAAACCGTTTCCAGCTTTGATGAAAACCTGGGTAAGGCCAGCGTCCAGTTTCTGGTGAACGAATACACGGACTCCGGCGAACTGATCTCCCGTCAGGAGGAAGTGGTGGAGCGCTATTTCAACGAAGCGGCGGCTGAAAAGTATCTGCTGGCGGCTGATTTTTACGAAATTCGCTGGGAGCCGTTCAACCCCGTTCGGGAGCTTTCGTCCGATTTTCCGCTGAAAACCTTCTGGCAGTGCCGAAAACGCTAGGCGCATTATTTGGATCGGATCGGGTTTTATTCTGGTGGCCTTTATGGCTTCATGTTTAACAGTTGATTTATAACGAGAAAGCCTCCTATGCCCCGCGTTTTGTCTTTTGGCCAACAGCAATCTGTATCCACAGCGTCTGAAACGCTTCAGAATAGGCCTGTCACAGCGCGTGGGGTTTTGTTTGGCAAAGATACCTTCGATACCCAACCTGCCACTGCCCAAAATCAAGAGGCTCCGCCAGCGAGATCATTTGGGCAGCGTGTGATGGATGCAGTACGATATGTCTGGCATCGCTTCTTAGACATTGTGTGCCGACGTCCGACCAGCCAGAAAGCTATTGAGAAAAAGCTGGGTGAACTGGATGAGCAGGTGACGGATATTTTAGAAAATAAGCTGAACCCCTTGATGGATGGGGTTTTGGCAGAGACCCCCGAGACAAAATGCAAACAGTCGTTTCTGGATGACACGCTATCCGAGTTGCAGACCTTATGGGCAGGCTTGCGGAAATTGGGCGTAAAATCCATTAAACTCCGCGAGCGTCTTCAAAAATTGCATCACATCGATACCCAGGTAAAAGCAAAAGATTATCAAGAGCTGGTAAAACTGGCGGATGCCATTTTGAAAGCGGAAACAATGCAAGAAGCGATCCGGCTGATGGAGCCTTTTTGAGACATTTTAAGATAAGCGCCGGATGAGGGTTTGCAAGGCCAATTGATAGCCTTCGGCTCCCAGGCCGCAGATGACGCCGGTGACCACGCTGCTGAGGTAGGAATGATGGCGGAAGCCTTCCCGGGCGTAAATATTGGAAAGATGCACTTCGATGGCCGGGTGTGGGTAGGCGGACAGCGCGTCTCTTAAAGCCACGCTGGTGTGGCCATAACCGCCTGGGTTGATGATCAGGCCTTGTGTGGTGGCTCTGGCGTTTTGAATCGCATCAATCAGCGTGCCTTCATGATTCGATTGGAAAAACTCGACGGCCAATCCGGCGGCGGCAGCCTGTTTTTGAAGATTGGCGTTGATGTCATCCAGCGTTTTTGCGCCGTAAATCTCCGGCTCCCGCTGGCCCAACAGGTTTAAGTTGGGGCCGTTGAGGATGAGGATTTTTTTAGAGGATTTTGCCAAGGGTGAGCCTTTCATACACTTCAAACTATTGTACTTGGGGTCCGTTCCCTCCCCCAAGCCCCCTCCCTGAT
>CAZXUP010000253.1:2873-4161 GCA_964643815.1 uncultured Vampirovibrionales bacterium | reverse complement strand
GGATGAAGTCGTCAAAAAATTTCCCGATGCCCGAGTGCTTCGATTGGACAGCGACGTGATGCAGCGCAAGCACGCGTATCTCGAAATTTTCGAAGCGTTTTCCGCGGGCGAAGCCGATATTTTAATCGGCACGCAAATTGTCGCCAAAGGGCTGGATGTCGCCAACGTGACGCTGGTGGGCGTGGTTAGTGCGGATGCCTCGTTTGCGCTGCCCGATTACAAGTCATCCGAGCGCGGGTTTCAGCTATTAACACAAGTGGCGGGTCGCGCGGGTCGGGGTGAAAAACCGGGCCGCGTAGTTATTCAGGCGGTGCAAACGCAGCATATGGTGTTGACGCATTCCCAGAAACAAGCGTATTTGCCTTTTTATGAAGAGGAAATCGCACAGCGCGAAACACTGGGCTTTCCGCCATTTGGCCAACTGTTTCGTTTTATTGTGAGCTGCGAAAACGAAAAAAAGGCGCAGCAATTTATCGAAACCGCCGCTCTCCACTTAAGGCAAATAACCAAAGAAGCCGGACTGGATGACAAAATGCGTTTGATGGGTCCGGCGCCCTGTGTGCTGCCACGAATTCAGAATCGTTACCGGTTTCACCTGCTCGTCAAAAACGTTGCCGGAGAAACCGGTCACCGCATTATCGGAGACTTCTACCGCCAGGCGCTGGAAAGTCGCTTGCCGGAGGAAATTAATTTCATCCTGGATATTGATGCCCAAAGCTTGTTGTAAACCAGAATACAGGAGACGCCATGTCTGTTATTGACGATTTAAAAGCCAAACTGATTCGCGAACTGGATGCCGTGCAAGTCGAGATTATTGACGATAGCTGGAAACACGCGGGCCATCGGGAAGCAACTCCTGGGATGGAAGCGACCCATCTAAGCATTACGGTTGTCTCTGCCAGGTTTGAGGGCATTTCAATCATCGATCAGCATCGCATGGTGCATGAGGTGCTGAAGGAAGCCCGTGAAAAACATTTGCACGCCCTGCAACTGAAAACCGTCGCACCGGCTCAATATCCTGCCTGACATCCTGTCTGAAACCTTGCGCCAAGAATTACCAGTTTGCTTATGATGCCGGAACGTTTGATGGGGCTTTGCAGTGTTCGTTCCAAACCGACTGAGTGGCTATAAAACCAACAGGCAATAGACGACCAGTCTAGGTCTATCGAGCAGTTTTTCCCGCTTGCGCTTGTAATCCACCCAGGAGATTCTCATACTATAGTCTGACTGTCTGTGAATTGGTTGGAGCAAAATAGCACAGTTGGAGAACGATCATGAGGAACCATTA
>CAZXUP010000253.1:0-2863 GCA_964643815.1 uncultured Vampirovibrionales bacterium | reverse complement strand
GCAAATTGCTGAATGAAGAACATGATCAACGCTTTTCTTCGTTACGCAAGAATGTATGCCAATCCTGCTGGGATGTTACGCTGCAATGCACAGAGCAAGGCATGCCAACCCTGCAATCGAAGGATCATGATCATTCCACCAGTGATGCCAGCTATCTCGTGCAATCCCATGGGGAACAGCTCTAAATCCACCTGATCGGCATCCACCATCTATTTACCACAGCCTGTCCAATGAGCCGGTTATCGAAACCCGGCTTAATTCGACAGAGCCATGAACGAGAGGCATCATGAGGGGAAGCCTCCACCAGGGTCATGGGATCTTTATCAATGAAAGCTTCAGCCAGTGCTACAATAGAGAGAGGTTCTCTTTTTGGATCATCTAATAGGAGCTTTGATGCATGAGTGCCCCATCCCCCGATACGCTGATTTACGAGAAGGGCGAAACGATTTTTGAAGAAGGCACAACCGGTGAAAGCGCCTTCATTATTGTTTCGGGCGAAGTCGTAATTTATAAAGCCAATCGCCGAGGCCAGGCGATTCAGGTCGGTCGCCTGGGGGGTAATGAATTGATTGGCGAAATCTGCCTGTTTCAGAATAATGCCGTGAGAATGGCCAGCGTGGTCGCCTTTACGGATCGGGTGGAGTTGCTTGAGTTGAAAAAAGACGATTTTGACTCGGAACTGACGCTTTTAAGTCCGGTCATGCAACGTGTTATCAAGGCATTGATTCAGCGACTCAAGCAAACGTACACCCAGATTGCATTTCTAAGCTGACCCTTCCCCTTTTCATCCATTCAGGCCTCATCTAACTGACTGTCTAATTGAGAATGCCTATGAAAAGGCGCACAATAGACCCAAACCGTTCTCGCTGAAAACCGAAGCCAAAGGGGGTGGCTCATGGCGAAATTTCGCGAAGAGTTTCAGCATTCTGTGAGCCCTGCCGGGGAGACACATCGATCTGAAGGCACAACCATTTCCCTGTGGCAGCATACCAGCGAACTGGAGAATGCCAAAGCAGGGCAGGTCATCAATTATCCCCCATTGCAAGATGAGTTCTCGACGGATGTCGTGATTGTCGGCGGAGGCATTACGGGGCTGACAACCGCCTATCTTTTGCAGACAACAGGCTATAACGTTGCCCTGGTAGATACCCACTCGGTCGGGTATGGGGTTTCCGGTTTCAACTCGGGCCACCTCACCAGTATGCTGCTGGATATGAAGTATTCAAAAATCATCTCGGCCTTCGGCGAGGAAAACACCCGCACCATTGGGTCGGCGATCCAGAAATCCATTGATATGATTGAACGGATTGTGCTGGACAATCATATTGATTGCCGTTTCAGACGGATTCCAGGCTACCTCTACGCCGAGTATGAGACTCAGCGACAGGCGCTTTATCGAGAACATGAAGCCGCTTCCAAAGCCGGTCTGCAACTCAACCGGGTGTATCGGGTTCCATTGCCGTTTACAACGGACGAAGGAAGCATGGTGGGAAACCAGGCCCGATTTCATCCGCTGAAATACGTACAGGGGCTGGCCCGGTTATTTACCAACGCAGGCGGACGGATATTTGAAAACTCGCAGGTGCAATCGGTGCAAAGCGGCAGCCGAAAGACATTGCATGCCATCGAAACGGCTCAAGGCCGCATTCATGCCGAAGAGATTGTTCTCGCCACGCATACGCCCATCGGCCTGCGGCCCGCGCTGCAAAGTCGGCTTACACCACTGCGCTCCTACATCATTGGCATTCGTGCCGATAATGGCCTGGAAGACGCCTTGTTCTGGGATATGGACGAACCCTATCACTACATTCGCTTGGCCAAAGATGAACACGGCGTCATTCTGATCATCGGCGGCGAAGATCACAAAACCGGCGAGCATCGGGACACCGACGTCTGTTTTCAAAACCTGGAGCATTACGCACGGGATCGTTTCCGGGTTCGATCGGTGGACTACCATTGGTCGGCGCAACTGTACGATCCGGCGGACGGCTTGCCTTATATCGGCAAGATCAGCGGCGTCTATGTTGCCACGGGGTTTTCGGGCGAAGGCCTGACCTTCGGCACGTTGGCCGGTAAAATGATTTCCGATCAAATCCGGGGAATCCGCAATCCCTGCGATGAGATTTTGGACCCGAACCGTACAGATATCGCAGCCTCCGCCGAAGGTTTCATCTCGGAAAATGTCGGCACGATCTCCCATCTCGTCAAAGATCGGCTTCAAAAGGCGGCGCCCTGCACCCCCGAAGAAATTCCAATCGGCGAAGGACGCATTTGCAGCATCAATGGCGACAAAACCGCCGTGTATCATGCTGATGACGACGTTTTTCATCTGTTTTCACCTGTGTGCACCCACATGAAATGCATTGTGGCCTGGAATGAGAGTGAAAAAAGCTGGGATTGCCCCTGCCACGGGGGACGTTTTGACGCAAACGGCAATGTACTGAACGGACCACCCGTTGAGCCGCTCCGTCTCATCAAAACGGAGCAGGCTCAGCCTGAAAGCGACTCTTAACCTTCTTGCAACCCCATTAGCCCTGTTTGCAGAGCAGCAAAATCTTTTGCGGCAGGGTTTCTTAAACTTGAGAAACAGGCTACAATGAGAACCATTGCTCTTCTTGCATGGTGTATTCCGCCATTGAAGGCACGTACATACAGTAAACGCCAGAGTCGTTTTGAGAGAATTTGATCGAGTGAAGGAAACCTTAAGCAACACGCTTGGCCGTCCCTTTTCCCGTGGGACAGGCCCACGCCGCCGCCGTAACCTGGCTTATTACCCGGCTCAAAGTAAAAAGCAGGTTCGCATGCGTCGAATCGCCCTCCTCTGCATGGGGACCGTTTTCTCGTTACTTTTGCTCGCGTTTGC
>CAZXUP010000252.1:3231-4166 GCA_964643815.1 uncultured Vampirovibrionales bacterium | reverse complement strand
CCATCACCGTTTCCGGCACCAACCCGACCATCACCCCCGTGCAAAGCGCCCTGGTACAAGTGGCGGCGGCAGGCAAAACCTTTTCCGATATCCGGGAAGCCGTGCTGGTAGAGCCCCAAAACCCCGACTATTCGTTTTACGGCCAAACAAAGAGTATACTTTCTCAAATCGCGCCCCAAGCCATCCTGAAGCATATCCAGCTAAAAACAAAAAGCTAATATCGATTCACTGAACAGACACCGATTTGCGTACGAAAAATGTTTGGTGTAAAAAGAAACTCCCCCCTGTTGCGAATCCAACGCGGTTCACCTAGAATGAAATTCTGTTTTCCGGACTGTGCGGGAGTAATTCAGTGGTAGAATGCTTCCTTGCCAAGGAAGATGTCGCGAGTTCGAATCTCGTCTCCCGCTAATTTTGTCTCCGGAAAACAGGATCCAAGTGAATGGCAGGACGCAGGTAAGGGGCCGTACAGCACCAACCCAAGGCTTAATCAGTGGGTTGAGATGCGCAAGCAAAGCATTGTTGTGATTTTTTAAGGAATGGGCCGACGCATGAAAGTAGAAGTCGAAAAACAGGAAGAGCAGCATCTCGCCAAGATTAACCTGGAAATCTCCCCGGATCAGGCCAACCAGGAATACAACAAAGCCTGGAAACGTCTGGGCCAACGCCTGAATATTCCCGGCTTCCGTCGCGGCAAAGCCCCACGCGCCATTGTGGAGAAATCCGTGGGCGTAGACCGCATTAAACAGGAAGCGATGGATCGCCTGTTTCCGCACCTGTTTGCCGATGCCATCAGCGAACACCAACTGGACATCGTCGCGCCACCGCAAATTGAAAACCTGAAATTCGACCTCGCGGAAGGCATCAGCGTTAAAGCCATTGTCGAGCTGCGCCCGGATGCGAAACTGCCCGACCTGAGCACCATTACGGTTGAC
>CAZXUP010000252.1:569-3221 GCA_964643815.1 uncultured Vampirovibrionales bacterium | reverse complement strand
CAAACTGCCCGCCGATGCCGAGGAAAAAGAACTGCAAGCGATTGTCGAGCGTTTGACCACGCTGGAGCCGGTCATTGACCGTCCTTCCGAGAAATCCGACATCGTCAATATCGATTTCACCGGTTCCGTCAACGGCGAACCCATCAAGGGCGGCGCTGCCAAGAATTACCGTCTGGATTTGACCGACAACAACTTCATCGAAGGCTTTTCGGATCAACTGATCAACCACAAAATCGGCGAAGAGTTCACCATTAATGTAACCTTCCCGCAAAGCTACCATGACACGGCTTTGGCTGGTAAACCCGCCGAGTTCAAGGTCAAAATCAACGATATTTCCAAAAAAGTGGTGCCGGAACTGACCGATGATGTGGCCAAAAAAGTCGGCCCGTTTGAGAGCGTCGCGCAGATGAAGGACGAAGTGAAACGCTTGCTGCAACAAAGCGAAGAGCAGGAAAACACCTTCCGCAAGCAGAAGGCCGTGGTTGATTACATCCTGGAGCGGGCCGAGGTTTCTGTGCCGGATGCGATGGTGAACCGCGAAGCCAAGCTGTTGATGGACGAAGTGCAGCAGCGCTTGAAAAGCCAGGGCCTCTCGTGGGAAAAATTCCTGGATTCGGAAGGCCACGAAAGCACCTGGGAAAACCTGCGCACTGAAGCGGAGAAGCGCATCAAAACCAGCCTGATCTTTGGCGCCATCGCCAAGCAGGAAGGCATGCAGGTGAATGAAGACGAGTTCTCCGGCATGGTGTCTCAACTGGCCGCCATGCGTGGCGCTGACGAGAAGCAGATTATGCGCCAGCTCGGCAATAACTTTGCCGCCGCCCAGGCTCTGTCCGATCAGATCTTGAGCCAGAAAATCGTTGACTTCCTGGCAGAACGCACCCAATTCAACTATGTGCCTGAAGACTCGACGACTGAGAAACCGAAAAAAACCTCCGAAAAAGCGACCGAACAGCCAACTCCGGTTGCCGCTGGCATCGTCGGTGAGGAATTTGACGTTTTAGAAGACGAAGATTAGACTATTATTTATTGGGAGGACTTTCAAAAGCGGCTGAGGCGTCAAGTCATCTTGAGCTGTCTCGCACTGGTCCATCTGGTAAATGATTCGTCTCAAAATGAATTACAATTGAATTATCTATTTTTTTGAATGCTGAAGGGAAAGAGGCAAAGAGATGTTGTACACACCCCAAAATGATCCGTCCGCTTACATGCCGATTGTTATTGAGCAATCCAGCCGCGGCGAGCGTTCTTTTGACATTTACTCCCGGTTGCTGAGAGAGCGGATCGTCTTTTTGGGCACCCCGATTGATGATAACGTCGCCAACCTGATTGTCGCCCAGCTTCTGCTGCTGGATTCCGAAAATCCGGAAAAAGACATTATGCTCTACATCAACAGTCCGGGGGGGTCAGTCACCGCGGGTTTCGCGATTTACGACACGATTCGCCACATCCGGGCCGATGTCGCCACAATCTGCCTGGGCCAGGCGGCTTCGATGGGCGCATTCCTCTTGTCTTCCGGCACTCCCGGCAAGCGGATGGCCCTGCCGCACTCGCGTGTCCTGATTCACCAGCCTTTGGGCGGCGCGCAAGGCCAGGCGACCGATATTGAAATTCAGGCGGCTGAAATTAACCGTATGAAGAAACTTCTCAACGAGATTTTGGCCAGCAACACGGGCCAATCCATCAAGAAGATCGAGCGCGACACCGACCGCGACTACATCATGTCTGCCGAAGAGGCCGTTGCTTATGGTATGGTGGATAAAGTCATCACCAAGGCGGAAGAAGCCGCCAGCAACAAGTAGTATAATGAACATGGAATGGTGGACCCTGAGTATAAAATTACTGAAAACTGTGCAGCGGGTTCATCCAGCAATCTGGAGGGCTAGATAATGGCCAAGCACGAAGATAGCCGGTTGAAGTGTTCCTTCTGCGGCAAGAGTCAGGATCAGGTCAAGAAGTTGATCGCCGGGCCTGAAGTCTACATTTGCGACGAATGTGTCGATTTGTGCAATGAGATTCTGGATGAAGAGTTCTTTGAGGCCGAAGAGGGCGAAAAGAGCGCATCCCTGCCGGAGATTTCCAAGGTTCCCAAGCCACGCGAAATCAAAGGTTTCCTGGATGACCACATTGTCGGCCAGGACGACGCCAAACGCATCCTGTCAGTGGCTGTTTACAACCACTACAAGCGCGTCAACCACAACCTGACCAACAAAGACAAGGACGGCAAGGATGTGGTTGAGATCCAGAAGAGCAATATCCTGCTGATTGGCCCGACGGGTTGCGGAAAAACCCTGTTGGCCCAGACGTTGGCCAAGTTCCTGGAAGTACCGTTTGCCGTGGCCGACGCCACCACGCTGACCGAAGCCGGTTACGTGGGCGATGACGTCGAGAACATCCTGTTGCGCCTGTACCAGGCCGCCGATTATGACGCCGCCAAGGCCGAGCGCGGGATTGTATATATTGATGAAATCGACAAGATTGCCCGCAAGAGCGAAAACCCCAGCATCACCCGCGATGTTTCGGGCGAAGGCGTGCAGCAGGCCCTGCTGAAGATGATTGAAGGTACGGTGGCCAACGTTCCTCCGCAAGGCGGACGCAAGCACCCGCACCAGGAATTCATCCAGATTGACACCGGAAACATCCTGTTCATCT
>CAZXUP010000252.1:0-559 GCA_964643815.1 uncultured Vampirovibrionales bacterium | reverse complement strand
GGCGGCGCGTTTATCGGACTCGATAAAATCGTTGAAAGCCGCGTGAATTCGGGTAAATCGGTCGGCTTTGGCGCAAGCGCTCCTAAAACGCAATACGAGCGTGAGATGGAAGCAGCCCGCCTGATGAAGCAACTGCAGCCGGATGATCTCATCAAGTTTGGTATGATTCCCGAATTTATTGGCCGGGTACCGGTGACTGCCGTGCTGGATCCGCTGGATGAAGCCGCCTTGATTCTGATCCTGACCGAACCCAAGAACGCCATCTTCAAGCAGTACAGAGAGCTGATGGCGATGGATGAGGTCGAGCTGGTGTTTGCCGAAGGCGTCGCCCAAGCCATTGCCAAGGAAGCCATCAAGCGTAAAACCGGCGCGCGCGCCCTGCGCAGCATTGTCGAAGAGCTGATGCTGCCCATCATGTTTGAAGCCCCGTCCCGCGAGGATATCAAGCTATTTGAGCTGACGCCGGAGATGGTGGAAAAGAAAAACGGCGCCGAAGTGGTGAAAATGCCGGATAAAAAGCCCAAAGGCGAAATCGCTTAACGTAAAAAATCGGCATTGG
>CAZXUP010000251.1:0-4200 GCA_964643815.1 uncultured Vampirovibrionales bacterium | reverse complement strand
CTTAGGGGGGGAGCCACAGGATTTGAAATTCAAGGGTGAAGAATCCTATGTCATCGTGGGTGACAACACGGTGATTCGCGAATGTGTGACGCTGAATCGTGCGAGCGGCGAAAAACAGGCAACAACTGTCGGTCAGGGGTGCCTGCTGATGGCGTACACGCACCTGGGTCACAATTGCAAGGTGGGCGATGAAGTGATTATCGCCAACAGCGTGCAATTGGGCGGGCATGTGGAAGTGGGCGACTATGCGTTCATTGGTGGTACGGGTGCATATCATCAGTTCATTAAAATCGGTAAGTTGGCCATTATCAGCGGTTTCAGCGCGGCGCGGCAGGATATTCCGCCTTTTGCCATGGCTAATGGTCGAGAGGCAGAAATTGTCGGCATCAATAAAATTGGCCTGAAGCGTCGGGGCTATGATTTGAGCGCTCGCACCCGTATTAAAAAAGCGTATCAATTGTTTTTCTATTCGGGGCTGAATACCGCTCAGGCCATTGAAGCGATTCAGGCTGAATTGGGTTCGGATCCGGCTTTGGATGAATTGGTGGAGTTTGTTCAAAATTCCAAACGGGGAATTCGTAAACCCGCACGGGCGCAGCTTGGTATTGAGGATGCTGTTGATACCGATGCCTTGGTGGAAATGCTCTGATGCCGAAACTGGCGGCGGTCATTCTGGCGGCGGGCAAAGGTACGCGGCTGAAAAGCGACCTGCCGAAAGTCCTGCATCCGTTGTTTGGCAAACCCTTGCTGGTGCGTGTGCTGGAAACACTGGCGCAACTGAAGCCGGATGAAGCCTGCGCGATTGTCGGCCATGGCCGTGAGCAGGTTGTTCCGGTTCTGGAAGGCCTGAAGCTTGGTTATCCGGTGAGCGCCGTGGTGCAGGAACCACAGTTGGGCACCGGTCATGCCTTGTTGCAGGTGCGACAAAAACTATCTGCGTGGGCCGATTACAAAGGCGATGTGCTGGTGTTGTCGGGAGATGTGCCCCTGCTGCGGGCCGAATCGCTTGCTCGTTTGCTGGATGCGCACCGGTCTGGCGGGATGGATTTGACCCTGTTGGCAGCTACCCTGGCCAATCCCTTTGGGTATGGCCGGGTGATTCAAGATGCGCAGGGCATACGCATTATTGAGGAGAAAGACGCCAGCCCGGATGAAAAAAAGGTGCAAACGGTCAACACGGGGATCTATTGCCTCAACTGGGCGAAGATCTCACCACTGTTGGACAAACTGTCTAATCAAAATGCGCAAGGCGAGTTTTATCTGACGGATGTGGTGGCGCTGGCGGTTCAGGCAGGTTACAAAGTGGGCCTGGCGCATCTGGATGACGCTGATGAAATGCTGGGTGTGAATTCACGCGCGGATTTGGCCTTGTGTCATGAGGTGCTCAACCGTCGCACGCTGAATCGTGTCATGGCCGATGGTGTGACGGTGTTGCATCCGGCCAGCACCTTTATTGCGCCCGAAGTGCAAATTGGCCCGGATACGACGGTGCTGCCCGGTTGCACGCTGCAAGGAGACATTACCATTGGCAGGCGCTGCACGATCGGGCCGCACACGACCCTAAGCGGCACGGTGAGGGTGGCGGATGATGTCAAAATTGTGCATTCGATGGTGCGGGATGCCAACATCGACAGCCACACGAGCATTGGCCCGTTTGCGCAACTGCGTGACGGGGCGGATATCAGCCATCATGTGCTGATTGGTAACTTTGTCGAAGTGAAAAAGACGCGCATCGATCATCACACGAACGCCTCTCATCTGGCGTATCTGGGTGATGCCGTGCTGGGCACGGACGTGAACATTGGTGCGGGCACCATTACCGCTAATTACGATCCCATCCGGGATGTGAAAGAGCAGACTATCATTGAAGATGGGGCGAAGATTGGCAGCAACTCGGTCTTGGTGGCGCCCGTCACCGTGGGCGATCACGCCAGCGTGGCGGCAGGTTCGGTCATTACCAAGAACGTCAAGCCTTGGGATTTGGCCATTGCCCGGGGGCGTCAGGTCGATATTGCCGGTTGGGTCAAGCGGGTTAAAGCCGAGCTGACATCAAAGTCTTAAATAGATGTGCCCCGGTTGGCGCGTGTTGAGGATTGGGTGTTTGTCTGCTAGGCTTGGGAGGAGAGAGTTCCCAAGGGAGGCATGCCATGCGCGAGTATCAGCTTTTTATTGATGGAAAATTCGTCCCGGCTCAGGCGGGAGAGACGTTTGACAGTGTGAATCCGTTTACCGGAGAGCCGGTGGCGCGGGTGCCGCGCGGTAAAAAGGCGGATATCGATAAAGCCGTGGCCGCGGCGCGCAAGGCGTTTGATGAAGGCCCCTGGCCGCGTCTGAGTGGTGCCGAACGCAGCCGGATTCTGAAAGACATTGCCGATAAGATTGAGGCGGCAGCGCCTGAGCTGATTACGTTGATGATTGAGGAGTCCGGCTCCACCTATCGCAAGGCCAAGGGTGAAGTGTGGCTGAGCGGCAAGAACATGGCGTATTTTGCCAAGCTGGCGGGACGCGAATTTGAAAAGACGATTGAAAGCCTGTCTAAACCCGGCGTCAGTCAGAACCTGTTGGTGCGCGAGCCGATTGGTGTGTGCGCGCAAATTATTCCATGGAATTTTCCGTTGCAGATGGCCGTTTGGAAGCTGGGACCGGCGCTGGCGGCAGGCAATACGGTGGTGTTGAAACCGGCGGAAGAAACGCCCGCGATGAGCCTGGAACTGGCGAAAATTTTTGCCGAGTCTGAACTGCCGCCTGGGGTCGTCAATATTGTGTCCGGGACTGGCGAAGAAGCGGGCGCGCCGCTGGCCGAGCATCCGGGCGTGGATAAAATCGCGTTTACCGGATCGACGGAAATCGGCAAAAAGTTGATGATGGAAGCCGGGCGTGATCTCAAACGCGTCACGTTGGAGCTGGGCGGTAAATCGGCCAATATTGTTCTGGATGACGCGGATCTGGATATGGCGGTGGATGCGGCTTTGTATGGGGTTTTCTTTCATTCGGGCCAATGCTGCACCGCCGGAACGCGTTTGCTGTTGCAAGAGGGCATTTATGATGTCTTTGTTGAGCGCTTGCTGGCACGAGCTGCAAACATCAAGTTGGGTGACCCCAAAGACAAAGGCACCGATTTGGGGCCGCTGGTTTCCAAAACACAGCAAGAACGAGTATTAAAGGCGATTGAAACGGGCAAGAAAGAGGGTGCCCGTTGTGTGCTGGGTGGTGGGCTTCCGGAAGCAGCCAACCTGAAGCAGGGCTATTTTGTCGAACCCACGGTGTTTGTCGATGTGGACAATCAAATGACACTGGCTCAGGAAGAGATCTTTGGGCCGGTGTTGGCCGTGCTGCGGTTCAAAACCGAAGAAGAGGCCATTCGTTTGGCCAACGAAAGCCGGTATGGCCTGGCCGGGGCGGTCTGGAGCAAAGATGAAGAAAAGGCGTTGCGTGTTGCCAAAAAACTGCGCGCCGGTACGGTCTGGATTAACGAGTATCATCTGATTAACGAGAAAGCGCCATTCGGTGGCTACAAGCAATCGGGTCTGGGTCGCGAGCTGGGCGAGGATGCGCTGGCGGCCTATACCGAAATCAAGCACATCCACATTGATGAAATTCGCGAACGTAGCAAGAAATTCTGGTATGATTCCGTCGTGGCCCCGGCAGCAGAAGCTGCAAAATAAGACAGGCTGAAATTCCCGATGTCTAAATACCGCGCACTCGTTGTGATTGCCTTTGTCCTGCTGATTGCCGGGGGGGGGCTTGCGATTTGGAATGCCGAGCGCAAGGCGCCCGAGTCCGATACGGTATCGCAGCAGGATGCGGCATCCGGTCCGGAGATGGTGGGGCAGAATGTGTCGTTTATTGTGACAGAAAACGAAGTGAAAAAATGGAAGCTGGATGCCGCCCAGGCGGTGTATAGCGATGATCGCACGGCGGCCAAGCTGCGCGATATCAAGGGTGAGTTTTACAGTGCGGAGGGCAAGCCGGTGCTTCAATTTACCGCACCCCGTGGAGAGTATGCCAGTAAAAACAATGCGGTTGTTTTGACCGGTGGCGTGGTCGCCAAGGCCACCAGTGAAGATGGCGGCGAGTTGCATGCTCCCAAGATGGTTTGGAATGCCAGGAAAGATCGGGTGGTGGCCAGTGGCGGGATAGAGCTTCGTTTCCCGCAAGGAACCTCAACTGCGGACACCTGTCGCTTTTCGCTCGATTTTG
>CAZXUP010000250.1:2015-4227 GCA_964643815.1 uncultured Vampirovibrionales bacterium | reverse complement strand
AGCCAGTGACGGGTGAAGTCCGGTTGACCCGAAAAAACCTGGAGAACGCACAAGGCCCTGGCGCCGAGTGGATGAAAAAACACTTCGATGGCATTGTCAAACTGGGCGGCAGCGGTCAGGTGAACAACATCACCAAAGAAGAAGTGACCAAATACTTCAACGAAACCTATGGCCGTAACAGTGGTTTCCCGACGGCTGCGAAGAAGGATGACGCCAAGGGTGGAGCTGTTGCAGATAATACGGCGGGGCAACCGCAAATCCCTGCGGGAGAAACCGCAAAATATGTCGCCGAGGTTGTTGGCGATGCCAGCAATCCGATCAAAGGCATTACCAAGGAAGAGTTAAACAAGTCTTACAGCGATCCCAAGCTAGAAGAGGCCAAAAATGTGTTGCTTCCCATTTTCGATCAGATTGATGAGGATCAGGATGGTCATGTTGATAGAGCAACCGTCAAGAAATACGAGGCGGAAATTGAAGATGCCGCCTTGCAACGTGCCTATGAACTCGGCAAATCTGAGGGAACTTCGGAAAGCGGTGGCGCCGTTCTTGATGAGGAACTGAAATTTACGCCGGATAGCAAACAGGATGGCGCTGAGAAAGCCTAGGAAAAAACCTGGTGGCAAAAGACTACGGATTTCTTGGGTCTCTCTGAATATCCGTAACAGTCAGAATGTATAAAACCCCGGTGATTAATTTCACCGGGGTTTTACATAAAAACAGGGGCTTGTTGAAATCCCGATGGCATCAGGACAAAATCCATCTGTCGGATCGAGACGCCCGGCTAGGTCTTTGATACAATAGACAGTAATTCATCGGATGCGAACGAGAGAGGCAGCGCAATGCAGATGCAGTTTTACGAGTTACTGGCCCTTCCAGGCCTGGAGCGGACCGGTTCCATTCTGATGATGCTGGCCTTTATCAGCATCCTGATTATTGCCCACGAGTATGGCCACTTCTGGGTGGCGCGCCGCTGCGGCATCAAGGTCGAACGCTTCGGCTTCGGCCTGCCTTTTGGGCCGACACTGTGGTCCAAAAAGATTGGCGATGTCGAGTATTGCATTCATGCCTGCCTGTTTGGCGGCTATGTCTCCTTCCCGGACGACGATCCGGACAATCCCCTGCCCAAGGACTCGCCCGAACGCTTTGAAAACCAGCCCATCGGCGCGCGCTTTGCCGTGATGGTGGCCGGTGTCACCGTCAATGCCGTTTTGGGCTGGTTGATCATGTTTATGGTGTTTATGGGCTGGGGCTATCCCACCGGTGAGGCCGAACCACGGGTGTTGATTGGCGGCATCGCAAGTGAGACGGTTCCGGCGGCCAAGGCGGGCCTGCAAAAAGGCGATGAAATCCTTCAAATTGCGGGCAAAAAAGTTCAAGGCAACGACTTTCAGAGCATGGGCAAGAGCGTTCAGGCGCTGATTCAGGAAAACCCGCAAAAAACGATTTCGATGGACGTTCTGCGCAAGGGTAAAACCGCCACGCTGCAAGTGACGCCCAACGCAGAAGGCAAAATCGGCATCGAACTGGGTGCTGTCCAGCGTTTTGACAAGATTGCAAGCCCGGTGGACGGGGCTGTCAAAACGACGACCTTTTTGAGCGATGTGATTGTCAAGCAGTTTGACGCCTTTGGGAAGCTGTTTACCGGCAAGATGGACCTGAAGGAGCTGGCCGGGCCGATTCGCATCGTCAACGAAGGTTCCAAGTTGATCGATCAGAACGGCATCCAGACCGGCCTGATGTTGACGGCCATCATCAGCGTGATTCTGGCGGTGATGAACCTCCTGCCCATTCCGGCGCTGGATGGCGGGCATATCTTCTTTCTGCTGATTGAGTTGCTCAAGGGTTCGCCCGTCAAGCAGGAAATTCGCGAGCAGGTCACTCAAGTCGGCTTTTTAGGCTTACTGGGGTTGATTGTTTTTATCCTGTTCAACGATATCAACAATACGTTTTTCAACCCGTCGAAACTGCCTTAATGGGCTTCGACGGGTGTGGTGTCTTAATCCCAGCCAAACCAGGGAGGATCTGCCGCAAGGTGTGGGAGATAAACGCTCGGTCCATCTCCAACCAGGGTGTTGGGTAATACCGTGCCCCAAGAGGTGATTCTGCCATCTGAATAGAGAAACAGAACGACACTTTTGCCTTCGCCATTGGTATTCACTTTTCCATCCGGGTCAAAATAGAACCACATGGCGCGATCCGGCCCTACTCCACC
>CAZXUP010000250.1:0-2005 GCA_964643815.1 uncultured Vampirovibrionales bacterium | reverse complement strand
GCTGGCATATAAGACACTGCCATTGTGTAACCGCATGCAGTAATGGCCCGCCCCAACACAGCTTATGTTGGGTACAGCGTTCTGCTCAGCATCAATAGGCGTGGTTTGCAGGCTGACATAGTTGATGTAAGGCGTCAGATTGCTGGCGTTTGTTGCCGCTGTCGGTGTGTTTCGCATTTTGTATACTTGGTAGGCCTCCGAAAGCGTGGCGGCAGCTTCTTTCCCCATCGATTTCAACCGCGTATCCTGGTGAGATTGCAAGACTTTGGGAATCGTAAAGGCGGCAATCACGCCCAAAATGGCGAGCGCGATTAAGAGTTCGGCCAAGGTAAAACCGACTCTGGAAGCGCGAGAGCTTTTACTATCAAAACAGGTGACGAAAGGTAAATGTAGAATCATACAATAATTATATTGGCATTTTGGGCAAATACTTGAGTAAAATTGATTGGCACAGCGATTAATAGTTCATATTTTGGATACGTATTAAACGCTCTCCCTGCAAAAGTCTCAGGAAGAATATCTCCTTCAAATAGAGGAGATATGACGGCTGTAATATTTACACCCGTTCCCGTTCTTTTATAATAGGATGAGAGGAAGCACGCATCGAGATAGGGGAGCAGTAGATTGTACACCGTCGATACCACCTTGGACGCTCTGAAAAAGTATGATATCCGGGAAGCCGACCTCTCGGTCTGGGAAAAGGAAATCGGCCTGGACATTCCGGTGGATGCGCATGGCCGTAAACAGTACACCCCCCACCATATTAACCTGTTCAAAAACATCAAAAAGCATATTGCACTGGGCAGAACCCTCAGCGAAATTCGCCAGATTATCACCTTGCCGCCCGCCGCAGAAGCCAGGCCGGAAAGAATCGTCCCCCAGGTGAAAGAGGCAACTCGTCCGTCTACTGCCAAGTCTGTCAACGTCCCGGCGAATGCATCCGCTGATGCGCCGACGAGCACACCCGTTCAGGCTAGTGTCGTCAAAAAGAATCCCTATGCTTCCGTGCCCGAGAAACCGGTTGTTCGAAGCGGCAAGCCGACCGTCAAAACCACCAGTGGGGCCGCCAATGTGGTTAACCTGGTGCAAAGCCTGACCCGCGAGAAAGACCAGCTCTACAAAAAGTTGCTTGAAACCGAAAAGCTGAACTCCCACCTGTACAGCGCCAACAGCCTCTACCACAAGAAGGTGAAGGATTTGTCGCAGCATATCGACCAGTTGCGCACCAGCCTGCAGGAAAACGAAAACTTCAAGCTGCTGGATGACAAAGCCAAGCTGCACAAGCAATTGCTGGCATTTGAAAAGTCCACGCAGTTCAAAAACGAGGAAGTCCAGAAACAGAAGCATGAAAATGAGTTGCTGCGCAGTCAGGTTGAGCAGTTGGAAAGCCGCATTCATGCCCTGACATTTGGCTTTAATGCCCAGCGTTTCTGTGGCGACTGGATGGAGACCGGGCACTTGGTCGAAGTTGTTTACGATAACTTCGGCATTAACATCGAGCCGGAACGCGTGCGCCTGTTCCGCATCTCCGAAGAGCCTGCGCGCCTCTATGGCAATACCGCCGTCATCAATACCAGCTATCAATACGAAACCAATGCCCTGTGGCGTCGCAACGAAAGTTTGACCGTCTCCTGCGTGGATGACAATACGCTGGAAGGTGAACTGATCGCCGAATACATTCTGGATGGCGTGCCGGTGGCCAAAGCGTTGTACCGCATCTCCTGCCGCCGCCAGTAAGCAGGGCTTTATAAAGGCATCTACTGCGTTGCCTGCGGTGCTCGATTTCGTCACGTACTAGAGTACGCTCCTCATCTGCGCTCTTGGCGCCTTGTAGCTACTCTTTATAAAGCCCTGCTTACAGTTATAAGGCTTCGA
Organism: uncultured Vampirovibrionales bacterium; assembly: GCA_964643815.1. Classification (GTDB taxonomy): domain Bacteria; phylum Cyanobacteriota; class Vampirovibrionia; order Vampirovibrionales; family Vampirovibrionaceae; genus CAZXUP01. The sequence continues at coordinate 130 of CAZXUP010000250.1, read as the reverse complement.
TCAGGACAATGCTGAGATCATCTTCCAGTGGATGGCCTTCGGTAAAGTCTGACAGCACCTGGATGAGCGAGTCCATAATGGGTGCTTCATCGCCCTGGATAATGCGCTGAAATACTTCTTCAAGCGCTTC
>CAZXUP010000249.1:0-4247 GCA_964643815.1 uncultured Vampirovibrionales bacterium | reverse complement strand
CGTCCAGATCAATCTCATCATAGAAGCGATCGATGGAGAGATGTGGAAAATCGGCCTCAAAATCCCGATAATAGTTGTCCTGCGTGAACGACGAGACCTGGGAAACCTGATCAAGCTCATCCACCAGCTTTTCGCGGATAAACGACTTGCCGCAGCCTGATGGTCCCGTGAGCGCAATGGTAAAGGGTTCCGGCACAAAGGCGATTTGACGGACCCAACGCTCCAGGTTGTCCCAGAAAAAGAGCGACAACGACTGAACCACCGGGACTTCCTGCTGGCTGTCCCGCTCAAAAATGGCTCTGATCTGCTCAAAAACCGCTTGCTGAAGACGTTGTTCCATACGCTCAGTATACTTCAATTACGCCAGAGACGCCGCAGATCCTGACAACAGACCCGTTCGCCCCAGTGGTCACTCTCTATATCAGGCCGCAGCCTTGATTTGATTCTAGCGGATGGCGCTTGAGGCAGACAATGAATATTAATTTTTTGGAACACAAGCACCTTTAGTAAAACCGAACATTTATCGGTTTACATGTTCCAACGGCTGTTTCATCATGAGTCAGATGAGTCTAGCGGGGAGGACCCCCATGCCACAGTCCGAACAGCGAGAAGCCACTCCCCAACGGCCTGTTAATAGCACGGCCTATAAAATTTTCAAGCTGCTGCAATGGCTAATTGAAACAAGCCATAGCGTGGACGCGTTAAACCGACGCTTTCAAGCCGATCCTGCCGTTGGCCGTGCGCTCTCCAGCGACTCTATCTGGCTGTATATCAACACGCTCAAGGCATTGGGCTGTCAAATCCGCCGCCCAAGCCCGAAAAACAATTTTCGGTACGAGCTGTTGCACCACCCGTTTGGGCTGATGTTGAGTAGCGCCCAACTGGAAGCCCTGTTTCAGGTGAAAGCCCATGCCCAGCATGGATTTAACCATCAGGAAATGCTGGTTCTGGACCGCTTTCTGAAGAAAATCGTGACGTATAGCGCCTGTGAAAATTCACAGGAAGTGATTGAACATTTGTTTGACAAAAGCCGTAGCTACGACTACAGCGCCGCCAGCCAACACATTGCCGATTTAGAGCAATGGATTGAAGCGGATCAGTTGTTGAGTGTGGATTACCACTCTCCCTTGAATGGGGCGAGAACGTTCCATTTTCTGCCCGAAGCCTTGTTTTATAAGCAGGGGGTGGTTTATGTCCGAGGGGAACGCCCGGAATTTAATGAACCCAGCAATTTGCGCGTGGATCGCCTGCTGCAACTTAGCCCGGTAGCCAACGCCCAACTCGCTGAGACACTCCAAAATCGCCGAGTCCAGAAAACCGAAATTTGGCTTGAGGTTTTGGTAGACAGGCCCAACCTGTTTGACGGCTTTGGCCTTCGGGAAACCGAAGGCGTGTATGCGCAAAATCTGACCTGGTTCAGAGAAACGCGTGAACAGGACAACACGCAACAACACAAGCAACGGCCCGAACATTATCAAGGCTACCAGGTGCGTTTGCTGGTGCGGGAATGGTTTTACCTGAAGCAACGCCTGCTGGCTTGTGGGTTTCCATTCAAAGTGCTTTCCCCCACGCCGTTTCGGGAAGACCTGCAAAAAACGCTATCCACGATGAAACAGTATTATCAGCCCGATACGCCGGATAAAATCGAAACCGGCTACCGGGACGCAGACAACGAGGTGCCGCATGGCTGCATTGAACCCTTCCTCTCCTGATCATCAGAACATCAATATTTCCGCGTACCGGGTTCTGTATATTTTACTGGTACTGGTCCACTACCGCAGTCTTAACGTTCACGAACTGAACCGGTTTTTATACGAAAACCCCTTGATTGAGCGTGGCTACAATACGGAAACACTCACCAAGTACATCAACACGCTGCGCGAAGTCGGCTGTGAGATTCCGCGCTCCAGCAACCGAAACGAATATTCCTACGAACTCCTGAGAAGCCCCTTTCCGCTATCCCTGGAGCCCGAGGAACTTGCCGTCGCCGAAAAACTCTTGGAACTGCTCGCTGAGCAACCCGATGAGCTGCTTTACAACGATTACCGGGAGTTGCTGGAGCATTTGGACTGGGCTCTCCATTCTCCGGATAACCGGCGATTGAACGGCACAGCCCCTCTTGCGGGCCAGAATCCCTTATTTCCGACGCTGGAAGCCCGGCGCCAATCGTTGCACACATTGCGCCGCTACTGCAAAGATGCATTCACCCTCCTGTTGAGCTATCGGCACGATGACGGCCAAACCATCGAAATGCTACTAGAACCCCATGAACTGATGGAACAGGGGAAGCGGCTTTATCTGTTAGGTTTGGAGCCGAGCGCGCAAGAGCAGATCATGCTGGATGCCGACCGGATTGAATCCATCTGGCAGCTGCCCTCCAAAAGCAAGCACCGACCCACGCAAACCACGGTGGTCTTTGCCTTGTATGGCCGCCTGGCAAAAAGCTATCGACCCTATCCCGGCGAAAAAACAATCTATCGCACCGATGAGGAACTTCGTATCAAAACCAAAGTAACCGAACCCATCGGACTGATGAACCGGCTGATGAAATATGGCGCCTCCTGCCAGGTCGTCTCGCCGGACAGTCTTCGAACCACCATGCACAAGCGAATTACCCAGCTTCTGGAAACACTGGATGAACCCGGCAAGCCTCTCGGTCCCGGATTTAGTACAAGATAAAGAGGCGGTTACCGCCAAACATCGCCTTGTCATCCCGATAACCCAGAAACATCGGTTTGCTCAGCGGGCGGTTGACACCATAGACATCCTTCAGGTCATCGCCATCGGTTTTAGAGGCAATCAAAAACGGATTATACTGCTTCTTTCCGGCACCCATCTGCGTGGCAACCGGCGCCGCAGGCAGGCTGGGGCGGGCAGGCACAATAAAGGCATTCGGCTGGGTCTTGGTCTTGGCAAGCAGACCTTGAACAAAGGGAGATGTCATCGCGTGGCGTCCTCCTACAGAGCTTCCTCCTAAAGGGTATTCTAGTCGTTTGCTTTTGCAACGGCGTCGGGCAAGCGGATGAAATCGAAGGAACAGATTGAGCCTGGCAGGTGGTAACATGTCTTGGGCTTTGAGTACAATAGAAGTCTCTCCCTGCAAGACAAACAGAAAGAATACGCACGTGGATTTTGCCGATATCAAGCGACGGCTCGAAGGGCTGCTTCCCCGATTGGAAGCCGCAAGGGGGTTTCTTTGACACCCCCGCCATCCGGGAACAGATTGCCAACCTTGAAAATAAAAGCACCCTGCCGGGCTTTTGGGATAACCAGGAAATCGCCCAACAAAGCATGCAGGAGCTGACCGATCTTAAAAACGGCGCCGAACAATGCCAAGCCTGGGTAAGCCGCCTGACGGATCTGCAGGTGCTTTTGGAAGTTGCCCAGGAAGAGAGCGATGAGTCGGTGCTGCCGGAACTGGCAACCGACGCCGATGACGTGGCGCGCGATTTATCCGCCTGGGAATTACAGAATCTGCTCAGTGACGAATACGACAAGTCGGACGCCATCATTACGATTACGGCAGGCGCGGGCGGCACGGATGCCCAGGATTGGGCGCAAATGCTGATGCGGATGTATCTGCGCTGGGCCGAAAAAAAGGGCTACAAGCCGGATGTTTTGGACATGAACGAGGGCGAGGAAGCTGGCATCAAGAGCGCATCCATTCGCTTGTCAGGTCGTTACGCCTACGGCTACGCCAAAGCCGAGCGCGGCGTGCATCGTCTGGTGCGGATTTCACCGTTTAATGCATCGGGCAAGCGGCAAACCAGCTTTGCCTCGCTGGAGGTTAGCCCAGTGGTAACGGGCGTGTCGGCAGCCGATGTGGAGATACGGCCCGAAGACATTGAGTTTGACACCAGCCGCAGCGGCGGGGCGGGCGGACAAAACGTCAACAAGGTGGAAACCGCTGTACGGATTGTCCACAAGCCCAGCGGCATTGTGGTACGCAGCCAGCAGGAACGCAGCCAGTTGCAGAACCGGGAAATCGCCATGGACATGTTGCGCTCAAAACTACTGGCGCGAAAAATTGCCGAACACGAAGCCAAGCTGGCCGCCACACGGGGCGAGGTGATGGACGTGAATTTCGGCAGCCAGATTCGCTCGTATGTGTTTCATCCCTACAGCATGGTCAAAGACCATCGCACGGATGAGGAAACGGCAGACGTGGACGGCATGATGGACGGCAATCTGGATCGATTCATCGAAGCGATGCTTCGCCATCGTCAAAACCAGAATTTAGCCCAAGC
>CAZXUP010000248.1:0-4249 GCA_964643815.1 uncultured Vampirovibrionales bacterium | reverse complement strand
GGGACGGCTGAACTCGGTCGAAGAGGCCGTCCGGGCCGCCGGGGAAGCCCTAGCCCTGGGGGTCGACATTCTGGACATCGGCGGGGAGTCCACTCGACCCGGCGCCAAAGCTTGCCCGGTAGACGAGGAATTGAACCGGGTGATTCCCGCGATTGAAGCCATCCGCCAGGCCCACCCAGAGGCGCTTATCAGCATCGATACCCGCAAAGCGTCCGTCGCGGAAGCAGCCCTGCAGGCCGGAGCACGCATCATCAATGATGTCTCGGGCCTGCAATTCGACCCGGCCATCGCCGAAGTGGCTGCCCGGCACAACGCCCACCTGGTCATCATGCACAGCCAGGGGACGCCCGAAACCATGCAGGACGCCCCTTTCTACCCAAACGGCGTCGTGGAGGAGGTCAGAGCCTTTCTGCAACGGCAAGCCCGTGTGGCCCTGGATGCCGGGGTTCGACCCGAGAAGCTCATCCTGGACCCCGGCTTCGGCTTCGGGAAGACGCTGGACCACAATCTGGAACTACTGGCCCATCTGGAGGAACTACAGATGCTGGGCTATCCCCTGCTAGTCGGGACATCCCGCAAGAGCTTTCTGACGCTCGGGCAGCCGGATATCTCGCCCAGTGAGCGCGAACCCCTCACCGCCGCCTCGCTGGCGCTGGCGATTCAGAAAGGGGTGGCCTATGTCCGCATCCACGATGTTGCAAGCCAGGCACCCGTGGTTCGGCTGCTGGACGCAACACTATCAAGCCAGACGCCTGTTAGTCCCATGTAAGGCAATTCCTTTTAATTATTTGTTTTTATTTATAAAGACTTGTGTGCTGGGGTAGGAAACTGGAATTTAGGCTTGGGATGGAGGAATACTGTTATGGAATCACCCGTGAGTGGAAACAATCCGTGCGGAAAAAGCACGCCCTACAAATCACCCAAGAAAACCTCTCAAGCAAAAAAGGAATGCCCGCCGGAACCAAAATGTGTAGACCCGTGCGATCCATACCGGCCTTCCAATAAACCTTTTATCGTGCCGAAAGCGGCGCCTTGTCCTCCAAGTGCTTCAAGGCAACAGGAGTGCCCACCTGACCCTTGCCGGGGTTCTCGACCAGATCCAAGAATCAACCGGGCCTTTGAGCAGGCCAACTGTTTTATGGTGCAGACCGATCGTGATTGCAACGGCCTCATCAGCGCAAACGAAATCAGCGACGGACAACTGATCCCTGTTTTAGACCTGGACGGCAACAACGGCCTGGATGCTGTCGAGCTGAGTTCGTTCTATCTATTTAAAGATAGCCCGACACAATTGTTGAATGACGTGAGCAGCGCTTTCACACCGGAGCATCAGGATTTGCTGGATGAAGGCGCGCTGCAAGAACTGCGTGGCATCAACTCGGTGTTGCCCAACGTGACGCCAACGCAACTGGACGGACAAACCACCCAATACGAAAACACGCTGGGCATGATGTTTACGGAGCGCTTCCCGCGTTTCGTCAACGAGACGCTGCACCAGGTGATGAACACGCTATCGTTGAATGAACGATACCAGGCATATCAACAGCAAATGCACTAAATCCGCTTCAAGCGCAAGCCTGCTGGATTATCTCCATAACTATAGCCGTTCGGGTTATTTCAAACGAACAGACCACCATCTAGAATGCTGGATGATTCGAGGAGATAGTTTGCCTCTTGCAGAGAAGCATTGTCATTCTTCTTTGCGTTTATTGCGGGGCTACCAATGACATTGGAGGGAAAGCGCATGGCTCAGGCATTGGATTTATTCTCACTGCTGAAAGCGGATCACCGGGAAGTGCAAAATATTCTGGAAGATATCATCGAAAGCCTTCAGGAAGAAGAGTCAACCGATTTTGATCTTGTCCGCAAAATGCGGAGCGAGCTGGAACTGCACATGAGACTGGAAGAGCAACTGCTCTACCCCAAGGCAGAACAGGTTGTCGCCTTGAGAGAACAAATTCGGCATGCCTACCAGGAGCATGAGGAAGTTAAAAGCCTCTTGTCCAAAATCCGGGAAGACCTGGAAATTGACAACCTGGAATCGGCCTTGCAGGATATCCTCCGTCTTCTGAAAGATCATATCCAGGAAGAAGAAAACCGGTTGTTTCCGGCCTTGGAACGAGAATGGGAAGAAAGAGCCGTCAACGATCTGGGCCTGGAATTTCAGGACAGGAAAAAACGGGAACTCTCCCGATAGACAAGCTTTCCTTCTGTTTTGACGAATGACTGCCCGGATGGCATACTGTTACATACCTAATCATGAAGTCTGAACACATGCGGAACAAGCTCCTTTTCATTCTGACGGCCCTCGGTATGCTCCTGGCATTCGGCGCTCCCGTGCTGGCCGAATGCAAAACACACTATGACGAAGCAGTCAGCATCTTAAATGGCGCAAAACAGAAATCGCTGAGCGCCAACACCTTGGAAAAATCGGAGATTGGCGTTTTTGAAGGCGAGTTTAAGGGGGTTGTGGACAAAATGCAAAGCGAAAAATGCCTCCCCGAACTCATGACGCTCATTCAGTTCATCCAGTCCGAACAACAGAAATACCCCGACTTGGATGGCAGCACAAACCCGATGGCGCCCATCACCGATTAAATTTTTCCTCAAAAGAAAAAAGCCGGTTGCCCGGCTTTAATTGAACTCTATCAACTAGAGTTCTTCTCACCTAAATCGTTGTGAAAACTGGTGAAAGAAACGAGATTAATTCTGCTGCAATAACTGGAGCGCCAGGGATGGCGACTGGTTGGCCTGCGAGAGCATGGAGGCCGCCGCCTGCTGCAAGATCTGGTTTCGCACCAGTTGCGCAGATTCCGACGCCACATCCACGTTGCGGATACGCGACTCGGAGGCCGAGAGGTTCTCAATCGCAATCGACAGGTTATTGGCCGCGCCTTCCATTCGGTTGACCAAGGCCCCAATCGTGCCTCGACGGGTGTTCACTGCAGTCAACGCCTGATCAATATCACCCAGGGCCGTTAATGCGTTGCTGGCGCTGTTGACCAACAAGGCCGCCGCCGTCAACTGAGGATCCAGCGCTGCCGCCTGCGCGCTCGCAAACGGGTTAGCAGGCCCCGCCGTCGCCAGGTTGATCTGATCTTCAGCCCCCACATCGTTGGGACCAATATGAACGATAAAGTTCGCCATACCGGTCATCAGTTTCACACCGTTAAACTCAACAGCGTTGGCAATTCGGGTGATCTCGTTGATCTGCTGATCGATTTCGGATTTGATCGCCGTCCGTTGCGCGGCGTCATACGTATCGTTAGCCGCTTGCACCGCCAGTTCGCGCATCCGTTGCAGGCTCTCGGTAATTTGCTGGAAGGTGCCATCCAAAATGTTGAGGACGTTAATCCCATCCTGGATGTTGTCCATCGCCTTCTTCGAGCCGCGAATCTGCGTCCGCAAATTTTCGGACAATTGCAACCCCGCCGCGTCATCTCCCGCCCGGTTGATCCGGAAACCTGAAGACAAACGCTCCATGCTTTTTTGCAGAGACGCCGTATTGTTACTCAAGTGGCGCTGCGAGTTTAACGACGCAACGTTTGTATTCACAACCAGTGGCATATCAATTTACTCCTTTAAAACTTTTGAGACATCCGTGTAAATCTACTGCTGCAGCAACTGCAACGCCAGTGACGGTGACTGGTTGGCCTGCGAGAGCATCGATGCCGCCGCCTGCTGCAAGATCTGGTTTCGCACCAGGGTGGACGACTCCATCGCCACATCCACGTTTCGGATGCGTGATTCGGAGGCCGAGAGGTTCTCAATCGCAATCGACAGGTTATTCGCCGCGCCTTCCAGTCGGTTCAGCATTGCCCCAAGCGTCCCTCGGCGTGTGTTTGCAGCCGTCAACGCCCGGTCAATATCACCAATCGCCAAAAGTGCGTCACCCGCTGTTGCGACCAAAAGCAAGGCCGATGTCAGATCACTGGCCAAGGCGGTTGCCTGCGCGTTCGCAAACGGGTTGGCAGGCCCCGCCGTCGCCAGGTTCAGCTGATCCTCAGCCGCTATAGCGTTAGGGCCCAGATGAATGACAAAGTTGGAGGCGGCGCCGTTCATCAGCTTCACGCCGTTAAACTCGGTTGCGTTGGCAATCCGGTTAATCTCGGCAATCAACTGATCAATTTCGGATTTGATGGCGTTTCTCTGCGCCGTATCATACGTGTCGTTGGCCGCTTGCACCGCCAACTCGCGCATCCGTTGCAGGTTTTCGGTGACTTGCTGATACGTGCCATCGACGATGTTG
>CAZXUP010000247.1:0-4251 GCA_964643815.1 uncultured Vampirovibrionales bacterium | reverse complement strand
CCTTGCGGGCGTCACCAGCAGTGTTAGCAGTATCTATAAAGTTCAAAATCAGTTGAATGACACAGAGCGACCCGATTTGTTTCTGGATACAATCAAGACGGAAAACAAGCATTTGCTTGCCGGAACCCTGCTAACCTCGCTCGGTGGAACACTGTTCGTATGGAAAGCGTGGCAGCGGAAAAAGTCGGAAAAAGACGCTGAATGATTCCAGTCCGACTGAAATCGGAAGGGTTTCAGCTCTCGGTGCATGTCACTCCGAAAGGGAGCAAAAGTGAACTGCTGCCGTTTAAATCGGGTGATACAACACTGCGTTTAAAAGTAAATGTTGCACCGGAGGACGGCAAGGCCAACGCCGCGGTTATCCGCCTGCTGGCAGAAACGTTAGGGATTGCCAAAAGCCGTATTCAAATCATGCGTGGGGAGAAATCCCGCGACAAACAGATTGCGATTCAATCCAGGCAGAGTGAAATTCAAGGCCTGCTGACACAATTGGCGCAAAGTATCCAAAGCGAATTCGAAACGTGCTTTGAAATACACTCATGATCGGATTCTATTTTTTGGTTATGCTTTTTTAAGGTTATAGCAACCAAGAGGGGAAAGATAAGATGAATAGCCTACGGTTTTCAGGGGTAACGGCGTTTAAATACGAGGAAGCCAAAGATTGCCAGTGGATGAGTCGCAAGCAGCTCTGGAACTATCGTGTCGGAGCAAAGATTGCAGACACGACCTTCGAATTGAACAACAATCCCTTTAACTATCGGGACGGTGATGTTGTCGTTATCCGCACAAAAGGTCCAGGCAGCGCCAAGCTTGATGTTGCCCTGCAAAGCGCGGCGGCTCGTGCGGACTATGCCGAAATTGCGACCAGTGCCTCCGATGCTATCAATCTGATGATGAAATCGGCCCCGATTAACACTAGGTACTACAAGTAGATGAACCCTTCTTAAGCGCCGATGGACGGCGTTTGTTTACCTGTGTTATCAACATCCTTGCATGCTATCGCGGACTGTGATTGAGTGTAGATTACATATGTAGCAACAAGAAGAGAATACTCATGAACACGCTACGTTTTACAGGCGATCTCGGTTTTATATATCGGCAAGAGAAGGACTGCTCCAGGGTAAGCCGTTTCATGTTAGCCGAGTATCAGCGTGGAGCGAAGGAAAAGGGTGTCGACTTTGTCATGAACAAGCGCCCCTTGGAGTATAGAGATGGTGATGTGGTGATTATCCGCACGGCAGGCAAACGCAGTGAAGAGGTTGATGCGGAGCTGCGTAGAGGCTTGGAAAGTGCCAGGTACACGGAAGTCGCGCTCGGTGCAGGGCAGATCCTCGATCTCCATGTGCCGTTCAAAAGTTAGACGCCGGATTGCCCGAAGCTGCGGATGACGTCCCAGAGCAGGCTTGGGCTGACTTCGCCCTCCAGGCGAAACAACTCGCCGCGGCTGTCCGGCTGGGCAGTTTTTGAGGAGGTTTCTGTCGCTGGTGCAGACTGAAGGGTTTGGTTGTCGAGTAGGACATAGGCAGGCGCCGATTTGATCGCCAGGCTTTCCATCATTTTCCTGCCGCCCGGCGTTTGGGTATCTAGACGCACGATATGCAAACCTTCCTGCCCGGTCATTTCAAAGCCGTTCAGGTAGGGGGCAATTTTTTTGCAGGGTTTGCAGCTGTTGTTTTCAAACGAAACCAGCACCAGCTCGTTCATCGTGCCATCGGTGCGCGGGGCCGAAGCGGGAAACGACTGAATCTCCCTGGGGATCGAAACCTGCTCCAATTTGCCAACGGCCCGCAATAGCTGGTTTTTTAGAACCTGGGGCGAGATCATCTCTTCCATCCGGTAAATCGGCGTTCCGGCAGTATTGTACAAAACATAAGTGGGGGTGCCTTTCAGGCCGTAACTTTCAAAGTATTTTTCATTGCCGGGCCGGGTGACATCAATGCGCTTGAATTCCAACTGGTTTTTCGTTTGCTCTTTCAGTTCGGCCAACTGGGCTTCCACCATCTGGCAGGTGCCGCAAAACGGAGAATAAAAATCGAGCAGAACCAGTTTTCCCTCGGCGCCTTTTCTCAGGCTGGCGTCCAGCGCGGGTGTCACCGCCATCGCCTCAACGGTCAGAAACGCGAATGTACCGAGTAGCAGGGCTACCAAGCCCATCAGAACAAATTTGAACACGCGATTGTAAAGCACGATTTGAATTTTCATGAAAGAACAGCCTCACGGATTGCTTCGTCATAGCGAAAAGTTGGAAAATAAAAGGTGATGCGGTTATGATGAAAATGCAACCAGCATGAAAATTCAAAACTGGTGCGCGGTTTGCATATCATAACATTTTTGAAAATCCTTGCAATCTTGAGAGGGGCGGAACGCCTGATATGACTGTTGAAGCGACCTATCCAAAACCCAAAAGACACCCTGAAAACAAGGTCTACATTTTTGACACGACATTACGCGACGGTGAGCAATGCCCCGGCGCCGCGCTGAAAAACCATGAAAAACTGCAAATTGCCCATAAGCTGGCCGCGCTGAAAGTGGACATTATCGAGGCGGGTTTTCCGTTCAGCAGTCCGGGCGATTTCGAATCGGTCAAGCAAATCGCAACCGAGGTTAAAGGACCGGTTATTTGCGGACTCAGCCGGGCGACCCCACAAGATATTGAAGCCACCTGGGACGCCGTGCGGCATGCCGAAAAGCCCCGGATTCATACGTTTATCGGTACCAGCGATATTCATATCCAGGCCAAGTTCAAGAAAACCCGCGATGAAATTTTGATTATTGCCCGCGATATGGTTGCGCTGGCCAAAAGCAAATGCAACGATATCGAGTTTTCGGCGGAAGACGCGGGCCGAACCGATCCGTTTTATCTCTACAAGGTGATTGAGGCCGTTATTGACGCAGGCGCCACAACCGTCAACATCCCGGATACGGTTGGCTATACGATTCCTGAAGAGTTTGGCCGTTTGATTAACGGCATCATGCACAACGTGCCCAACATCGATAAAGCGATTATTTCGGTTCATTGCCACAACGATTTGGGCCTGGCCACCGCCAACAGCATTGCGGGCATCCAGAACGGCGCGCGTCAGGTAGAATGCACCGTCAACGGCATTGGCGAACGCGCCGGAAACGCAGCCATGGAAGAAGTGGTGATGGCGCTAAGAGTGCGCCCGGCCTATTTTGAAGGCTGCTATACCGATATCGACACGGTTCATTTTGCCGAAGCCAGCCGTCTGGTTTCTGAGTTGACCAGCCTGCCGGTGCAGTACAACAAGGCCATCGTCGGGCGCAACGCGTTTGCACACGAATCCGGCATCCACCAGGATGGCTTTCTGAAGGGCCGGGATACCTACGAAATCATGGAACCTTCATGGATTGGCCTGACGGAATCCGTGCTGCCGCTGGGGCCGCGTTCGGGGCGAGCGGCGGTGAAAGCCCGTTTGGAGAAGCTGGGGTTCAAGCTCAGCGATGAGCAGATGGCTGCGTTCTTTGAGGCATTCAAGTGCCTGGCGGATGAGCAGAAGCGGATTGAAGACGATGATTTGAAGCGCCTGTACGAGCAAATTTTGATGAAGGCGTAGGAACGAAACCCGGTACGGAATGGAAGAAACAGACTCTAAAACGCAAGAAGAGGGCATGCACCCTTCCTCCAGCTTAATGGCCCGCTGGGATCAGGGCTTGTTGTGCCTGGTATTGCTGGCGATGCTTGGGATGATAGCCTACCTGCTGTGGCCGCAACCGCAAGCGGCTTTAACGTTGACCCCATGGCAACCCAATCAAGAAATTACCAACGTAGTAGAAAATTTCCCCGAAACCACAACGCTGGGCGCAGAATCCGAACCTGCCGATGCTCCGGCGAGCAGCCAGGCACGCAAACACTGGGGGGCGGCTAAAAAGCCCGCCAAGCCGCCGGTCTTGAACCTGAACACCGCAACGGTTCACCAGTTGGAGCTATTGCCGGGTATCGGCCCCAAAATGGCGCAGCGTATCATCGACTACCGCAAGGCGCATGGCCCGTTCAAAGACGCGGCACAGGTGATGGACGTCAAAGGCATTGGGTCCAAGAAGTTTGAAAAACTGAAGCCGTACCTCAAACTTTGACGTTATATCCTGCTGCTGCGGGGGAGATGCCCGGATAGGGCGACGTCTGCGTTGCGCCGCTGTTCACACCGGCGGCTGGCGCTGCTGGTGTGGCCGGTGTTGAGGGGGTTGGCTGTTGACCTCCCTGACTGCCCGTCATGAGCTGAAGCATGGACA
>CAZXUP010000246.1:0-4268 GCA_964643815.1 uncultured Vampirovibrionales bacterium | reverse complement strand
GTTGCTGCGTCAGGACAACGCCGATCAGCGCCTGACGCCCATTGGCCGCAAGCTGGGGCTGGTGGATACGGCCCGCTGGACGGTGTTCAACCAGAAAAACGAGGCCATTGCCGCCGAGCAGGATCGCTTGAAAACGACGCCGGTTGAGCCGACGGAAGCCGTGAACCAGATTTTGGCGGAGCAATGCGGCGAGAGCCTGCGGGAGAAAACAACCCTGTTGCAGTTGTTACGCCGTCCGCCGGTGACATACGCGGTGCTCAAACAGTTTGAACCGGGTTGCGGTCATGTGGCGCCGGATGTTCGGGAGTACGTGGAAACCGAAATCAAGTATGAAGGGTATTTAGAGCGCCAGAGTCGTTCTGTGCAGCAGTTGTCGGAGGCTTATAAAGTCAAGCTGCCCAGCGATATCGACTATAGCGCCATCAAGCAGCTTTCCAACGAGGCAAAAGAGAAGCTCAGCCAGTTCAAGCCGGTAGACTTGGGACAAGCGGCGCGCATTCCGGGGCTGACGCCTGCGGATCTGTCGGTGCTGCAAATTTTGATGGCCCGGCAAAAAATGGCCGCCCAACAGGCCCAGTCTTCAGTTAGAGCCGAAAGCGAGATTTCGGCGTAAGATTTTTTAAGCGGTTTTGGCGGTGCTTTGGATAATTTTTAGCAGTTGTCCAAACAGTTGCATCAAAAATTCCACCTGATCCTCGCCTGTCATGCCGAGATGCTTGACGACCAATACCGGCAGGCTGCCTTGCTTGGAAGAAATCCCAGGCACCCAGCGCGCTTTGCGACCGACTTCGGGCGACAATTGCTTTTGCAGAAACAGCCACTCTTGCAGCGAGTACGGCACACTGATGCGCAGAAATTCTTCATCGGCGCGCACCTGCGGAATCTTGAGTTCGGTCGCCAGAATGCGCAAGCGGATCAGGTTCATCAGCATCATGGTTTGTGGCGGAATGTCGCCGAAACGATCTTTCCACTCGGCCTGAATAATCTCGATCTGCAATTCGCTATCCACACTGCCCAGGCGCTTGTATTCCATCAGCTTCACATCGCGGTCGCCCACCCACTTGTCGGGGATGAGCGCGGTGACGTTGATATCGATGATGGCCGGTTCTTTTTCTTCCGCCACTTTGCCGGTTTGCAATTCCTCGATGGATTCTTCCAGCATCTGGCAATACAGATCAAATCCTACTGCGACCATATGTCCGTGTTGCTCCGAACCCAGCACATTGCCGACGCCACGAATTTCCAGGTCTCGTAACGCAATCTGGTAGCCACTGCCAAGCGAAGTGAACTCGCGAATGGCACGCAAGCGATCGCGTGCGTCTTCGGTCAAATCGCGTTCCGGATCGTAATAGCAATAGGCGTAGGCTTGTACGTTGCTGCGTCCCACCCGTCCGCGAATCTGGTACAGCTGCGCGAGTCCCAACCGGTCCGCGCGATCCACAATCATCGTGTTGACGTTGGGAATGTCCAGGCCGCTTTCGATAATGGTGGTGCAGATGAGTACATCGTATTGGTTCTGCGCAAAATCAAGCATCACGTTTTCGAGATCGCGCTCGTTCATCTGGCCATGACCGACGGCAAAGCGGACTTCCGGAACCAACGCCTGCAATTCTTCCAGCTTGGCGTAAATGGTTTGTACGCGGTTGTGCAAGAAATAAACCTGTCCACCACGATCAATCTCCTGCAAGATGGCCATGCGAATTTGCGCCGGGTTGTACGGACCCACAAAGGTTTTAATCGGTGCGCGATTGGTGGGCGCCGTGTTGATCAACGACATCTCACGAATACCCGAGAGCGCCATATACAAGGTGCGCGGGATGGGTGTTGCTGACAGTGTTAGCACATCCACTTCGGTTTTGAGGTGTTTCATTTTTTCTTTGTGGGCAACGCCAAAGCGCTGCTCTTCATCCACTACGACCAGGCCCAGGTTTTTAAAGCGAATGTCTTTTTGCAGCAGGCGATGCGTACCGACCACGACATCACATTCGCCCACGGTTAAGCGATTAACAACATCGCGTTGTTCTTGCTGTGAACGAAACCGGCTGAGCAGGCCGATGCGAACCGGATAGGCCGACAGGCGATCGATCAACGTATTGAAATGCTGCTGGGCGAGAATCGTCGTTGGCACCAGTATGGCGGCTTGCCTGTTGGAGAGCACGCATTTGAAGATAGCCCGAATCGCCACTTCGGTTTTGCCAAATCCGACATCGCCGCAAATCAGCCGATCCATGGGTTTGTCGGATTCCATGTCTTTTTTGGTGTCCAGAATGGCCTGCCACTGATCCGGCGTTTCGGTGTATGGAAACGCTTCTTCCATCTCCACTTGCCAGGGCGAATCCATATCGAACGGTGATTTCGACATCTTGGCGCGAGCCGCATACAACGCCATCAAATCCTTGGCGATGCTCTGGATCGATTTTTTGACTTTCGATTTAACGCGCGTCCATTCGATGCCGCCCATCTTGCTGAGTTTGGGTGGTTTTTCCCCGGCGCCGCGATAGCGTGCGAGCAGGTTCAGTTGATCGATGGGCACGTGCAATTTATCGCCCGCTGAATATTGGACGCTGATGTATTCCCGTGTTTCCCCGTCGATGATGATTCGGGTGAGTTCCACAAATTGCCCGATGCCATGCTTGGAATGCACCACGTAATCACCCATGCGCAAATCATGGATGGAATTGATCACATCAATATCTTCGCGCTTGCTGGGCTTTGTTTTGGCGACCATCACACGTTTGGCGCGACGGCCATACAGTTCGCCGTCGGTAAAGTGTGCAATTTTTTCGGCAGGCAAAATAAAACCTTCGTGCGGGCCGTGTCGGGCAATGATGACATCGCGACTTTCGGCTAAAAAATCGGATGTTTTGAGTCCTTCATCCGTCCAGTAGTCCGCCGGGACATCCCATTCCTTGCAGGCATCCAGCACCCGCTGTGGATGGTCGGTCGTCACAAAAATCCGATACTGCTCACGGCGAAGCTGCTGAAATTTTTCGGACGCTTTCAGCATATCGGCCTTGAATTGATCAGCCGCCATCACGTCCAGCAGATTGGCGTGATTGCCTGGTGCGGGTTGCTGGTTGGTTTCCGGCATTAGCATGGGCAAAGTTTCCAGAAACAGCCGCCCGGCTGCCCGGCTTTTCAGTTGGCTCAACGCTTCCGCATCCGATAGATGATACCGGAAATCGAGATCCAGCAAGCGGCCTTTTTCAATGCCCTCTTCCAGTTGATGTTGCAAGCGATCCGACATACCGCCCAAATTATTTTCCAGCAGGTGCCAGTCATCCATCACCACCACGGCGTTTTCCGGGATGTAATCGATGACGGTTTTGTACCCTTGCTGGTGCTCTGTGTGTAAAAGCGGGGCGTAGTAATCAATGCCGTCCGGCAAAAACGATTGCTCCAAACCGGCAATTTGGTTTTCCACCGTCATCTCCAGGCCTTCCATTTCAACGCCTGAGAGATGTTTCTTTTGCTTTTCCAGTTGTTGTTTTAACAAGTCCGGCAAGCGTTTCCGGTTTTCAGCATTGAGCACCAGGCCCGCGCGCGGGATGGCGATAACGTTCTGCACGCGTTCTACCGAGCGCTGGTTTTCCACATCAATCAGGCGGATGTTTTCAATCGTGTCGCCAAAAAATTCAATCCGCACCGGGTCGCCGTTGACCGGGTACAGGTCAAAAATATCGCCCCGGCTGCTGAATTCGCCCGGGTCCATGATCATGCTGGTGCGCACATAGCCCAAGGCCAGACATTGCTCAATGACGGTTTCCGGCGAAATGACCTGATTTTGCGAAAGCTGGATAGCGTGGCGTTCCATTTCTTCCAGCGACAGATGTTTGAGCAGCAAGTTTTTGGCGGATAAAAGCAAAACGCAAGGTTCATTCTGCTTGAGCCGGTTCAGGATTTCGTACTGGCTGCGGAGTGCCTGCACCGGAAACACGGATAAATCGTAGGGCGAAAAATCTTCGGCTGGATAGCGAATCACGCCGCCGTCCAGAAACTGCTTCAGTTCGAATTCGTATTTCACCGCCGTTTGCGGATCGGGACAGACAACCACCATCGGCCGCTGAAGCTGTTCAAACAAGGCGGCTGTCAGCAGTGCTTTGACGGAGGGGTTGGCCAGATTCTCCAGATGGGCTTCGGTGGACTCTGGGCCACCGTGTTGCAGGCGGGCTTCAAAGCCGCGCAAGAAGACTGCTTCTAGGTCGCCACGATCCAGCAAGAACAGGAGCAAGCGAATTCTTCTCAAAAGCACCACCACTCCGCAAGAG
>CAZXUP010000245.1:0-4292 GCA_964643815.1 uncultured Vampirovibrionales bacterium | reverse complement strand
GAGCGCCTCATCCACCGTGACTGTTGCGCCGACCAGGGGATCGACGTTCAGGGTGATTTGATCGCCGACGGCCAGGTGGATTTGTCCCTGTTGGACGGTGATGTTGCCTGTGTTTTGGACGTTTCCGCCTGCCAGCGCCACAAAACCACCCGATTGGGCAGTAATATCGCCATGGTTGATGATGGATCCGGGTGGTTGGCTTCCCTCGCGGGTAAACACGTAGTTGCCGTTCAGAAAATCGGGGTTGGCGATGTCCAGGGTGGAGGCGAACAGCGAAGTCACGTTGACCTGGGCGGTTGAACCGAAGATGATTCCGCTGGGGTTGACCAGGAACACCTTCCCGTTCGAATTCATGCGTCCCAGGATCTCTGAGGGCTTTCCGCCGAGGATACGGTTTAAAATGGCGGCCTGGCTGCCCGGCAGGAGGAAGTTGACGGTTTCCTGCTGGGCGATGTTGAAGGTTTGCCAGTTGACAATGGACTTGTTGGCGGCGGTCGTGACATTGAGCGTGTAAGCGTCCGGCTGTGAGAAATTAACGCCCCCTGTAACCGACTGCCCGCCAGTTGGGAGCGCCTGAGCCGTGCTGGCGGACAGCATCCCCAGGCAAAGCAGCATCGAAAGGCAAAGCATTACGGTAGTATGGGACAACATTTGGTTCAGCCTGCCGAACAGAAATGCCAGGTTTGCCGGAAAATCCTTCTCATGGGTGACGATTAATCGGGGTTTTCCGTTGACAAACGCCAGGTACCGGTGCGGGTTTTGTCCCGAACGGATCAGTCGCTTGACAGGCTGGGATTGAATCTGCTGCTTCATACCGCTTCTCAGACAATGCTCTCGCTAACGAAGCCGACTATGACGGGTATCGGCTATTTTATGAAACAACTTAAGCTTGGAAGGCTTCGGACGGTGTGGGGATGAATCGGGTTACACGAGTCTGTCCGGCGCTTTTCCTGAAAATGACAGCCATCCGTTATCCCGTTTTTTCCCTTGTTTCTATTCTCTCGTGACCCCTAAATTTCGCCCAACCTACAAAAAGAGGACTTTCAATTGGTATGCAATACGGAAGGATTTATTAAGCGCCCCCTAAAACAGGTTGGCATCCAGGCCAAAGTGAATTTGTGGATCGTATGCCGGTTGATTCGCACCGCCGTATCGAATCAACGGAAAACCCAGATCGACCCGTCCGGCCAGATGACGGGTCAGGTTGAGCCGCATGCCGAACCCGGCGCCCAGGGCATACTCTCTTCTCCGCAAGCCGGGTTCGGGCCGTATCGTGTTTACGACGCCAAAGTCGGTAAAGCCGACCATGTAGATGTTCTTCCGCAACTGGTAATTGGTGTAGGGAATATTCCAGGATTCGGGAATCAAAAAAAACGGCACCCGGTATTCGCCGCTGAACACATATCCGTAATCGCCGATATAGCGGCCCTCCTGGTAGCCCCTAACCGTAAAGGCGCCGCCCAGCTGGAATTGTTCGGCTGCCACCAGCCGATTCGGCGTGAGCTGGGCCGTGCCCCGCAGGATGGCGTAGGTGTCCAGGGGGAGCCGTTGTAAACGGGTAATGTTGCCGTTGTAACGGACAAACTGGCTGCCCGCCTGGAGACGGCTTCCGGGGGGCTGCCGTCCGGGCGGCGGATTGTTGGGTGTGGCGCCCAGCACGTCCAGGCCAATGCCGACTTCATGCCGCATGATGGTTCGGCCCCAGGCGTCAAAAGAATCCCAGTTCATTCCCGCACGAAGCACCCGTAACCGGTCCAGCGCAAGCACTTCCCGCTCAACGGTGGTTTCAATCTTCTTGAAATCAAATGCGACATCCATCGTCAACTTGCCGGTGTCATTGCTGTAAATTTCCTGCAGGAGGGAAGGGGTGAATATCGTTGCCTGCCCGCGGACATCCAAGTCCGCAAACTCCTGCCCCACTTGCAGATTGCTGAAGGCGTGATCGAAATTCAGCCAGGTGCCATGGGGTCCTACCGGTACGCTATATTGCGTTACCCCGCCAAACGAGTTGCGGGTCCAACTGATTGAGTTGAGCGCCCGATCCCCGAAACCGGTCAGGTTGTTGTGGGTGGTGGTCACCCCGAAACGCTGATAGCCGATGGATTTTCGACCCAGATTGTCCCAGAAGGGGGTCAGGTGGATGGGAAAGCGTTCCTGGCTTGGGTGCAGCTCAACGTTGGTTTCATCCGGGCGGGCTCCCGGCGTCAGGGTCGCTGTCACCTGCAAATCCGGGTTTTCGTTGATTCGACGCAGCGAGCGGCGCAAAGCGTTTACATCAAACACGCCGCCGCTTTCCAGTTTCACCCTGGGCAACACCGCCCGGGGCTGGAACCATTGCTCCGGCTCATAAGTCACCTCTCCCACGATGCCTTCCGCGGCGGTCAGGATGACCCGGCCGTTCTCGATACGCTGCGGCCCCACGTAGACAATGCTGGTTACGTTGCCTTTCCTGCGATACAGCTCGGTCAGCTTTTCGGCCAGTTTTCGCAAATCGACAAAACTCAGCTCGCGCTCCTCATACTGGGAAATGAGCTCTGAAGCCGCCTGTTTGTCGAGGGACGAAGCGCCCTGCAACTCGATAACCCTGACGGGAAAGGTTTGTTGCAAAGGTGGATGTGGATCCGGTGGCAGCTCTTCTATGGGCTGGAGTTCTTCAATATCGGGCTCCGGGGTTGGTTCGAGCTGAGGCTTCGGAACGGGATTCGAAAACTCCGGGCGTTGCTGGTATTGCTGAATCAGTCCCGGCAGATCGCGAACAGCCGGACTGGGCGCAGCGCTTTGGGCCAGGAGGGGATCAGCGAGCAGCCAAGTCAAGCCTGCCAGCGCAAGCGTCCAGCGACAGAAAAGCGGTTTCCACAGATGCATCATTTCGATCAGTCTAGAGAAATATGACTCTAATGGTATCCTACACCTGTAGGGCCCTGATGGATTTTTGCTCAACCAGCATCATCAAACACACCTGGCAAGCAGGCGTCCCCAGAAACAATCTCCTACAGTATGAAGAGGGACGGCATTTGTCCACTGAAGCCGTTCTACGCAAACTGGCTGAGTATTATGGTGTGACGTATGGAGAACTTTGAGCACTCTATTACGATGATTGGCTTCAGAGACAACAGCCAGAAGCCCCGCTTTGGTTCTGGTGCGTACTCCATTGGGTGCTTGAAAAGAAACATTCCTTATTTTTCGCTTGCAGAGAGGCTATCGACATTTAAACCCGTCACAAGTTTCCTCCTATCGCCATTCCGGTGGAATATTTTTCATCTGCTCAGAAAGATTCCCGTTACAGAAGAAGGTGTATTTCGTTGCTTACTTTATCTTAATTTTCTGGCCAAAACATAAGTTGTACATGATGAATCAGTCTATTGTTTTCACCCTGTTGCTCATCACTCAATCCTCGACCAGCAGAGGCCGGAGTAAATAGGTGAAGATGATCTGATTTAGTTGCTGTTAACAAGGGTTGTAAATAAGAAATTAATTCTTCTGCTCCTTTTTTATCGACATGAATTTCCACTGTTTTATTATCGGGCGTCAGTTCAAAATTAAGCAAATCATCTATCTCCTACGGTTTGGAGGTATTCGCAACATACTTCAAATAGCATTCCGAGCAAATCCAATCTTGGCCATTGGTATAACCTTCTCCATGTTCTGGATCCTCGATTTCATATAAGTCCTTATAGCAGATCTCGCAATGATCATGCGTCCAGCCATCATCTACTAAATCAATGTATTGAGGATCAAACTTCTGTCCCACATAGAGGCTGGTACGGCTTCCAGATTTATGCATCAAGGCAGGTCTACGTTTCCACTTAGCTTTTGTCCATTCTTCCTGCCGTATCCATTCAGCTTGCTCTGCTTCCCATTTAGCATATCGAGCTGCTCGTTCCAATCGCTCCTCTTCATTCGGAGGAAAGAGAAAATGCTTAAAACCAAAAAAATGGATAACGTCTTCTATAAAGCTCAAAAACGATTTTTTCAACGCAAGATACCTTTGCGCCTCAATCAGTAATTATTTCGTGTCTTTTAAGATTCTTACTTCTACTTTACTAACCATTATATTAGGCTTTTTGAGCCGGTTGGCTTGGGCATGCTTATCCAGATAATCCAGTGTTTTTATTGTGACTGTATGAGTGCTGCCATTTTTCAGCTTGTGGAGTTCATCTAAAGCCATATTAACACCTAGCAAATTAAAGTGACCGATTAAGACACCTCCTCCGTACTCAAAGGCCAACATTGGCTTAACAGAAGGGCTAAGATCATAGTTATACAGATTCATAAAAGTCACTAACTCTGTT
>CAZXUP010000244.1:3960-4315 GCA_964643815.1 uncultured Vampirovibrionales bacterium | reverse complement strand
GTAGATCACAGGTCTTCATTTAGAGGAAGTCTGAATGTCGATTGGCCCTAGTTCTAGTATTTTTATACAAGCATACCAGGACCATGCAGGTTTTCCTGACAGGTCCGGCCAATCAAGCTGGTTTATGCAAGAGGATTACAACGCGATTGCGAAGCATCTTTCATCCGCGCAAAAACCAGTATCGGCAGCGGCTCAGTTACGTATGCAGCAAGAGAATTATTTTGCGCAGCAACAACTGGATAGGCAACACGTGTTGCATGAGCAATAGCTGGAATGTCTTTGTGCAGCACTGGCTAATACGGTTGTGTAGGAGGATGGAGTGAGAGAGGTTTTTAAATTGTTTTATTATTTTGTA
>CAZXUP010000244.1:2004-3950 GCA_964643815.1 uncultured Vampirovibrionales bacterium | reverse complement strand
GGCCGGACTTCTCGTAAGTCCGGCCAATCGAAGGGGTATACATTTACAGGACTATTATATCGCATTTGTTGTTTTTACAACAATATATATTTTTAGTTTTTTTGAAGCCCTGCAATTACCCAACAATGCTCGGCAAGTTTTTCTCAAGCGTCGCATCCAGCACAAAGCGTCGTGCCCAGGCATCCAGCGCCTTAATCTCATCCAAATCCGGGTGGGTAACAAGCCCGGCATGTTGATGAGCTTCTAACGCGCCCTCCAATAGCAGCGGAATATCCACATACCGAATCTTTTTCTCCAGAAAGAGCTGCACGGCCATCTCATCCGCACCGTTCAAAACAGCGGTGGCGCTGCTGCCCATCCGGCCCGCTTCGTATGCCAAGCGAATACACGGAAAGCGTTCCAAATCGGGAGGCTCCAGATTAAGCCGTGACAGGCTTAGCAGATCGAGCTGCACGCCCGGCTCTTCGTTCGGCAGACGTTCAGGGTACGTCATGGCGTACTGAATGGGGCCGTGCATGTCCGGTGCGCCCATCTGGACCAGGACAGATCCATCCACAAACTCGATGCCGCTATGAATAATGCTTTCCGGGTGGACCACCACCTGGATTTTGTCGTAGGGCATGCCAAACAGCCAGTGCGCTTCGATGATTTCCAGGCCCTTGTTCATCATCGTGGCCGAATCAATTGTAATCTTCGAACCCATCACCCAATTGGGGTGCTTCAGGGCATCCTCAAGCGTGACGTGTGTCATCGCCTCTCGGCTCATGCTCCGGAACGGTCCGCCTGAAGCCGTCAGGTAAATCTGGCGAACCGATTCTGGCGGCTCATCTTTTAAACATTGATGAATTGCCACGTGTTCGCTGTCGATGGGAACAACCTGGCTGAGATACGGTTGAACGAGATGTCCGCCGGTCACGAAAGTTTCCTTATTGGCGGTCAGCAGTTTTTTTCCGGCTTGCAACGCCTTTAAAGAAGGCTCCAACCCGCACAGCCCGACCAGCCCGACAATGACCGTATCCGTTTCCGGGCTTTCGGCCAGGGCATTTAGCCCTTCGGGGCCGCTTAAAACGTCTCCCCGATACTCTGGTACCCGTTGCCGAAGGGCTTCCACATCCGATTCAAGCTGAATCGCGACGCGTTTCGGCTGAAATTCCTGAATTTGCGCGGCCAGGCGTTCGATGTTGCGTCCGGCGGCGAGCGTTTGAATCCGAAAGCGTTCGGGAAAACGCCGAACCACGTCCAGCACCTGGGTTCCAATGGATCCGGTGGATCCCAATAGTCCGATCAAACGTGTCATATTTCGTAATAAATAGGGCTTCTTGCTAGGGTTGTATCCCGTAACAGGGTATCATAGACAAGGGTCTAGTCGGACGAAAAGTCCACTTGAATTTCAACTGAAACCGAAGAATGATGGCAAGAGAACGAGGGGCCGGATGCAGCGTGCCAGGCACGAAGCGCGCCGGGAAAAGGAAAAATGACGATGTTCAAGTGCAAAGAATGCGAATCGACCGAGTTTCAATTGGTGGTGCATCCCGATTATGACGGCATGGTTGAGATCAGTTGCAACGAATTCAATGAAGTCGTCGTAAACACCGGTAACCAGGAGTTTGTGGCCGATTTGATGTTTATGAACCAGTTTGCGGTGTGCCGCAATTGCGGCGCCATCAAAAGCTGGGAATATTTTTTCCCTGAGCGGGAAAAAGTGATGTAAGATTAATAAAATATCGAAGAGGGGTTACGGACACGGTATCCGTTAGTTTTTACTTGGGAGAGAGGCATTTTAATGCTATCGTTGCTTTCAAACGTTTGTGCGAAAACGAGTTTTACGATGCCGAAAAAACAGAACGGCGGAGCTTCCGCGACATCCACCATGACTCCTCCCAAAAAGAAAAATCAGGATTCGGTCCGATTCGGACATGATTTAACCGCTCCCGACTGGGATGACT
>CAZXUP010000244.1:0-1994 GCA_964643815.1 uncultured Vampirovibrionales bacterium | reverse complement strand
GATGACTACCGTAAAGTAATCGCCCAGGCCAAACAAGCGCTGGACGTGCATCGGTTGGGTCTCATCGCGCCCATCCGTAGCCTGCCGACGGCCAGCAATACGGGGGTTGGTTCGTTACCAGGGGCCAAACGGTTTTTCAGGTTCATTACAGCGATGGGCTTTGATACCGTCCAGGTGGACCCCGAAGGCAAGACCAAGCTGACCGATGCATCGCCCTACACGGGCACCGTGTTTTCGGGCAATCCGTTGTATGTGGATTTGCAGGATCTCGTTGAAAATTCAACCTGGGGAGGCGTGCTGAGTCGTCAAACCCTGGATGAAATCGAGCGCAACAACCCCAAGCCGGACGGTAGCCGGGTGGCATACCAGTATATTTTTGTGGCGCAGGAAAACGCGCTGAAAGAAGCGTATGACACCTTCCAAAAGAAGCTGAATGCCGTCAATAGCTTGCCTGCCAACGAGGCCTCGGCCATTCGCGATCTCAAAACCAGCTTTGACGCTTTTGTGCAAGCCAATCGGCAATGGCTGGAGCCGGACGCTTTGTATGAGTGCCTGAGCCAGGAGTATGGCAACGACTACTGGCCTGCATGGCATGGCCCGGACGCCAAGCTGGATCAGCATCTCTACGATGCCAAAAATCCGACCGAGCAAGCAAATGCCGACAAGCGGATTCAGGCATTGAAGAATCAGTATGCGGATGTGCTGGGCGCCTACGAATTTACCCAATTCATTCTGGCGGAACAGAAAAAATCGTTCAAAGATTTTGCGACACAGCAGGGCTTTGCCGTGATGGCGGATCGTCAGGTTGGGTTTTCCGATCGCGATGTGTGGGCTTACCGCAAACTGTTTATGCCCGAGTGGTCGCTGGGTTGCCCGCCGGATTACTTTACGGCGGATGGCCAGGCCTGGGGTTTCCCGGTTCTCGACCCGAAGCAGTTATTCAATGCCGATGGCTCGCTGGGTGAAGGCGGGCAACTGCTGAAACGCCTGTTTGCAAAAATCTTTGAAGAAAATCCCGGTGGTGTTCGCATCGATCATATTATCGGCCTGATTGACCCGTGGGTGTATCCGGCGGGGCAGCGCCACACCAAAAACGGCAGCCGGCTTTATTCTTCACCCGAGCATCCCGAGTTGAACCGTTTTGCCCTGGTTGATCAAGGCGCGGTTGATTTCAATATCAAACCGGATGATGAGCATCGCATTAAAGATGAGGCGATGAACGATGCGGCGGTTGAACGGTATGCGCGCATCCTCGACAACATTGTCATGGCGGCTGCGCAAGAAAGAGGCATCGAGCAGGACGCCATTATCTGCGAAGACCTGGGCACGCTGACCACGCCGGTGCGGCATGTGCTTGAGAAGCGTGGACTCAGTGGCATCCGCGTGACTCAATTTGCCAATCCCAACGATCCTGCCGATATCTTTCGCGGACGCAACGTGGCGGCGCGGCATTGGATTACGCCCGGCACGCATGACAACGAATCCCTGGCCTCGTGGGCCAATACGGTGATCAGCAAAAAGAATCCCTCGAAGTATCCTGATCCGAATACAAACGCCAATATGTTGACGGATGATCTGGTGTCGGATGGCTCGAAAAAAGACGCGTTTCGCCAAGCGGTCGCAACCGATCCGGTGGCGCTGTTCAAGGCCAAGCTGGTCGAGCTGTTCGCCAGCCCGGCGCGTCAGGTTCAGTTGTTCTTTACCGATCTGTTTGCGATGAACGATACCTATAACCGCCCCGGTACGGCGGGTGATGAAAACTGGTCGCTGCGGGTTCCAAAAGAAGCCGAGCGCGTTTATTTTGATGCCGTTCAAAACAACAGAGGCTTGAACCTGCCGGAAGTGCTAAAGGCGGCGCTGGAAGCACAAAACTGCCAGGATCAGGCTTTGCTGGCCGAGCTGGAATGGATGCTGATGAGCCGGACTAACATCGCGGATTACCGGGCGCAACCGGGCTTGACGGACATCCAGCGGGCAGCGCGGTTTCTCATTCG
>CAZXUP010000243.1:0-4434 GCA_964643815.1 uncultured Vampirovibrionales bacterium | reverse complement strand
ATCCAGGCCAGCAAACTGGCCTGGATTCCCGCCTGCGCGGGAATGACAGAGGGGCGAGCATGACAGAGAAGGGTGGGAGTGACAGAAGGGCCAAACCGGACAAAACAGGGTTATTCGGTGGTGGTTTCGCTCTGCCCGTGAAGCGCTGCCGCCAAGGTGTGCCAAGCCAAAGTGGCGCACTTAACACGCACCGGGTACTCACGGACCCCCGATAGAATCGTCAGACGGCCCAGGTGATGTGGCTCGCCTTCACTCAGCCCCCCGGTCAACAGTTTGTGAAACTCATCGATCATTTGCAGGGCTTCGGCTTTGCTTTTGCCCTTGATGGCGTTGGTCATCAGCGAGGCGCTGGCCTTGGAAATCGCGCAGCCGTCGCCCTGGAAGCCGATATCTTCGATATTGCCCGCATCATCCAGCTTGGCGTAGAGGGCGTATTGATCGCCGCAAAGCGGGTTTTTGCCCAGCGAGTAGGCATTGGCCGATTCCAGCACCTTGAAGTTGCGGGGCTTTTTATTGTGCTCCAGGATGATCTGCTGGTAGAGTTCGTTGTAGTCGGACATAAAAAGTATTCTAGTTAAAAAGTAAAGTCGTCGCAGTAGTTTCTATTCGTATTTCCATTACATCCAAAAAGAATTGCCTAAACCCTATAGCATTCAAAGATGGGGTAAGTCGGGATAATGTTGAAAGGCCGATAGTTTTTAAATTCAAAGATTCCATCGTGACTTTCGGTAAGACATAAAACTCCCATTGCTCAAGATCCAAAGCGTTCCATTGTGCTGGATCTTTACAAATTTGCAAGCAAAAGACATAAAAGTCTGCATTGTAAGTAGCCGATTCAGAATACCCGGCTTTTGGAGTCCAAGTTTTGCCTTTTAGTCCCTGAAAGACAATTTTTGAGAGTTGGCCATACTCTGCCGTCCAGGATTGAAGGTAAGCGGCTGATTTGACTTCAAGAGTTATGCCTGTTGGTGTGATTAAATCATAGGCATCCCATGACTCTCGAGCTTGGGTCAAATCCAACTCCAAAATTTGCGCAACAAGCCACTCAGAAAAAACACCTCTGACATTATTTTGCTTCAAATCGCTAAACGCCCAACGCCAGAACTCAGATATAGCAGGCTTTTTGTCAATTGCCAGTGTTTCATTTCCAGTTAGACAGATAGTCATCAGACTAGCTGAAGAGCTTGAGGACGATCTGCACGCCCTCGATCAGGCGATCCACATCGGCCTTGGTGTTGTAGAACGAAAACGACGCGCGCGCGGTGGCGGGGACTTTAAAGCGCTCCATCACCGGCTGGGCGCAATGATGCCCGGCACGGATGGCAACGCCTTCGCGATCCAGGATCGTCCCGATATCATGCGGATGCGCGCCTTCCAGCACAAACGAGAGAATGCCCGCCTTCTCTTTGGCGGTGCCGATAATCCGCACCTGTGGAATCTCGGACATACGCTCCGTCGCATACGTCAGCAGTTCGTTTTCGTACGCGCCAATGCGATCCAAACCAATCGCTTGCACGTAATCAATCGCGGTGCCAAAACCAATCACTTGCGCGATGGCGGGCGTACCGGCCTCAAACTTGGCAGGCGGCTTGGCAAAGGTGGTTTTTTCAAACGTGACGGATTGAATCATGTCGCCGCCGCACTGGTACGGCGGCATCGCTTCCAGGTGCTTCATTTTGGCGTACAGTACGCCAATGCCCGTGGGGCCGTACAGTTTGTGCCCGGAGAACGCGTAGAAGTCGCAATCCAAATCCTGCACATCCACCGCCATATGCGGGGCCGACTGCGCGCCATCCACCAGCACCGGGATATCCAACGCATGGGCTTTTTTAATGATGGTTTTGATCGGGTTCACCGTGCCAAGCGCATTGGATACATGAACCACCGATACAAATTTCACACGCTCGGTCAGCAGTTCATCAAACGCATGCAAGTCCAGTTCGCCCGCATCATTCACCGGAATCACTTTCAACGTCACGCCTTTTTCGGCGCACACCTGCTGCCAGGGGACAATGTTGGCGTGGTGCTCGATGGCGGAAATAATGATTTCATCGCCCGCTTTTAAAAACGCGCGTCCATAGCTGGAAGCCACGAGGTTAATCGCCTCGGTCGTGCCGCGCACAAACACAATTTCATGTGGGCTGGGCGCGTTAATCAGTTGCGCGGCTTTGCGGCGGGTTTCATCAAAGGCGATGGTGGATTGTTCGCTCAGTTTATAAACGCCGCGGCGCACGGTGCCGTTTTCGTGCGCGTAATAGTTGTTGATGCGATCAATGACCACCTGCGGTTTTTGCGTGGTGGCCGCGTTATCCAGATACACCAAGGACTTGCCATACACCTGCTCCCGCAGCACCGGAAAATCATCCCGTAGCTTTTGCGCTTCGGTTTCGGTGAGAGCTGTTGTTTGCTTGTCGAGCACGGGTTGTTCCATTGGTTTCGGTCCTTTGATTGATTGGCCTGGATTCCCGCTTTCGCGGGAATGACAGAGTCGTTTTAACTATTGTTTGCAAGTTCTTTCTTGAGGGTTGCATCCGTGTTGTGCAGGTTGCTCAGCACACGGCCATCCAGGTATTTTCTGACTTGCGGATGCGGAATGCGATGAATGACATCTTCCGCGAAACCATAGGTCAGCAGGCTTTGCGCCAGATCTTTGCTGAGTCCCCGGCTGGCCAGATAAAACAACTGGTCTTCATCCAGTTGCCCAACCGCCGCACCGTGCGCGCATTTCACGTCATCCGCGTTAATTTGCAGTTGCGGGCGCGTCCACACGCGGGCGTCTTCCGAGAGCAGCAGCGTTTTATTGAGCTGATGCGAATCGGTGCCGTCCGCGTCTTTCGCGACAAACACCAGGCTGTTGAATTCGGATTTACTGGCATCATCCAGGATGCTCTTGTAGAGCTGATCGCTGGTTGCATTCGGAACCCAGTGCTCCACCACCGTGTGGTGATACACTTCAGTTTTTTGATCCAGAACATCCAAGCCATTGAGATGCACTTTGGCTTTTTCGCCTTGCAACAATGCGCGCACCGTATGACGGTTGACGCTACCGCTGAGTGTAATGGTATTAACCGCCAATTTGGCGTTGGTTTGCAGAATGCCACGGGTGGCCGCCAGATGATAGCATTGCGGACCTTCACTTAAAACGACCGTGCAATCCGCCTTGGCGCCTTCGCCCAAGATAAATTCGTTGACCGAATTGTTGAAACACACCGCTTGCGACAAACCCAGGTGCTCAACTACCATGGTCATTTTGGCCTGCTTACCCAGCACCACCAGATTGCGCGGATACGTCGCGCGACGATCTTCGCCAAAGTTGACGTAGACCAGTTGCACCAAGGGCTCCAGTTGGGTGTTCTCAGGCAAATCAATAAATACACCGTCTTCAAACAACGCAGTATTCAGCGCGGAAAACGCGTCAGGTTCTTCGTGAATATAAGACGCCAGATGGTTGCGCACCTTCTCCGGGCGCTCTTGCAGAGCCGTTTTGAAGCTACCGATAAAAGCCCCTTCAGGCAGTCGATTTTGAGTCGAGCGCTCTTCGTTAAAACGACCGTTGATAAACACCAGCCGAATCACCGCGTTGTCTCCGTCGATTTCCAGCAGATGACGCTGCAAGGCAGGCGGGCACACTTTCGGTTCGACGGCGTCGTTTTTGAGCGGCATCGTCAGCAACGGACGCACATTGATGTACTTCCAGGCTTCCAGCCGACGGGTAGGAAAACCCAGGGTTTCAAAACGCGAAAGCGCCTGCAGTTTTAAAGCTTGCAGCCAATCGGGCTGGACAGGCAGCGCATCTTGCAGCAAAGTGCGCGCAGTCTGCTGATACACAATTTCGGGGGAAGGCGTTGTTTGCACGGGTGCGGCGACCATTCTTCCTATTCTCCCTGCGTTGCTCCGGCCAGTTCGGTATTTTGCACCAACCAGTCGTAGCCTTTTTCTTCCAGCTCCAGCGCCAGTTCTTTACCGCCGGATTTGATGATGCGGCCTTCGGCCAACACATGCACGAAATCCGGCACGATGTAATTGAGCAAGCGTTGGTAATGGGTAACCAGCACAACGGCGTTATCCGGGCGGCGCAACTGGTTGACGCCGGTGGCGACAATGCGCAGCGCATCAATATCCAGGCCGGAATCGGTTTCGTCGAGCAAGGCCAGTTTCGGTTCCAGCACGGCCATCTGCAAAATCTCGTTGCGCTTTTTCTCGCCGCCCGAAAAACCCTCGTTGACGGAGCGCTCGTTGAGCAAATCGGCATCCATCTCCACAATCTTGGCTTTCTCTTCCAGCAAGTCGGCAAATTCCAGCGGATCGAGTTCGTCTTTACCTTCCGCTTTCATTTTGGCGTTGTAGGCCATCCGCAAAAAGCCGGCGTTGTTGACGCCCGGCACTTCCACCGGGTACTGAAACGCCATGAACACGCCTGCGCGGGCGCGTTCC
>CAZXUP010000242.1:0-4461 GCA_964643815.1 uncultured Vampirovibrionales bacterium | reverse complement strand
GTATTCAAGGCCAATCGCCGGGTTGTAGCCGGTCAGTCCCGGTGAAATCCATGACTTGATGGGCTTCTGGCCGCTTTGCAATAAACGCGGGTAGTAACTGCGATCGAGCGCATACGCAAAGGCCTGCCGAACTTTTACATTATCGAACGGCGGCTTTTGCGTGTTGAAACCGAAATAATTGATCCGATGCAAAAGCCCGGTGCGGCAATCCGGGCTTTTCCGCAAGCGCCGCACATCAAATGCCGGAATGCTGGTGGTGGTTTCGATAAAATCCAGCTCGCCGTTTTCATACATCACCACGCTGGTGTTGGCGTCGTTGATCATGTGCATGTCAATCGCATCCACCTGCGGGCGACGGGCCGGGTTCTTCTCATAGAAATGGGAATTGGGCACCAGCGTGATTTTTTCCTCGTGCTGCCAACGCGCCAGATGGTACGCCCCGTTGCTGACCCAATTGCCCGCCTCTACAAAACGATCGCCATATTTTTCGATCACATCCCGGCGCAAGGGCAGCATAATGGGCGAAGCCGCCAGATCGGTAAAAAACGGGGTCGGGCGTTCCAGATCGACAACCAGGGTGTGCTCATCGGCCGCCTTGACGCCCACCTGCTCAAAACTTCTGAGCTTGCCGTCATAATAGGCCTTGCCGTTTTTCAACTCATACAAAAAAAATACGTATTGCGCGGCCGTTTCCGGATTGAGCGCCCGTTGCCAGGCATAGACGAAGTCCTGCGCCGTCACCGGCTTCCCGTCACTCCAGCGGGCATCGGGACGCAAATGAAACACATAGTGCTTGCCGTCCGGACTCACCGTCCAGGATGAAGCCAGCGCGGGCCGGACTTTCATGTTGTTGTCAAACTCGGTCAATCCCTTCATCATGGGCATGATGACCGAAAAAGAGGTTAAATCGCCGACCTTGGCCGGGTCGAGGTTCGGCGGT
Organism: uncultured Vampirovibrionales bacterium; assembly: GCA_964643815.1. Classification (GTDB taxonomy): domain Bacteria; phylum Cyanobacteriota; class Vampirovibrionia; order Vampirovibrionales; family Vampirovibrionaceae; genus CAZXUP01. The sequence goes on along the minus strand of CAZXUP010000242.1, from coordinate 3,521 downwards.
TCGGTGCCTAAATTGACCCGAAAAATGTTTGTCTGGGTTTGCGGCTGGGCTGTACGAGATTTCTGATGCGTTGGTGGTGTGCTTTGACACGAGAACAGCACCACGGCTGACAACACAATGGATAACAGGGCAACCCGGCCCACCAGATGCTTGTGTCTCGTTTGTCTGCAGGAGCTTCCGTCCGCCATGATCTCTACCGTCGTGTCTCTCATCACGTAATCAGGGAGGGCATTCCCCAACTGGCGTTTGTGTTTGTATCATAACATCCATTATCATAGAGAGAAGATGGGCTTCATCGGGCCTCATCGTATCTGTCAATCTGCCCGATACCGAAACAGGCGCCGCAGCGAAAGATGGACATACAATACGATCGTTATTCACTAATCATCAACGGGAAGAGGGAGTTTATCCGAAGTGGCGCCATGCACTACTTCAGGCTCCCCAGCCAGGAGTTGTGGCGTGATCGCCTGTTTAAACTGAAGGCCGCCGGGTACAATACGGTCGATCTGTATTTCTGCTGGAACTACCACAGCCCGGCCCCCGGCGTTTACGACTTTACCGGCGTCCGCGATGTGCAAGCGCTGCTGGAAATCACGCAGGAACTGGGGCTGTATGTGATTGCCCGTCCGGGGCCTTATATCAACGCAGAATACTCCGGTGGCGGCTTTCCGGGCTGGCTGCTCGCCAAAAAGCATCTGCCGTTGCGCAACCGCCGGGAAGGCGCGTTTGAGTGGTCGGATGAATACATGGGCTATGTGCGCGAATGGTGGGAGCAAATCGTCCCGCGCATCAACCGGTTTCCCAATGTGCTGCTGATGCAGATTGAAAACGAATACGCCACGCTGGAAGTGGAGCCTGATTATATGCAGGCGCTGGCCGACCTGACCCGAAAGCTGGGCGTGACAGTGCCGCTGTTTCATAACGACTTGTACGTGGCTGGGCTTTACGAGGACATTGTCGATATCTATGCGTTTGACAATTATTCGGTGACCCAGTTTGAAACCGACTGGCGCGAGATGCCGGAGGTGTTTCAGGTGCTGGATAACGCGGAGCAGAATCTGCGGCCCTTCTGCCAGAACCGCCCGCTGATGGCGGCCGAACTTCAGGCCGGGTGGTTTGGCACCTGGAAAGGCTATAAATACGAAAAAATCATCGAGTTTTTGGGCCGGGAACATATTAATATTTCCACCAAGAGCCTGCTGTGCCAGGGGCTGACCATTTTTAACCATTACAAGGCCATCGGCGGCACCAATTGGGATTACACGGGCAGCATCGAAACCTATACCTCGTACGACTTCGGCGCGCCCATCTCGGAGGCGGGCATCAATACCGAACGTCTGTTTGAAAGCAAGGCGCTGAACTATTTCTTGCAGAGCTTTGATTTCACCGCGACGGATCGCAAAGATGACTTCCCGCTGGCCTTGTCGGATCGCACCTGTTTTTACGGCGTTCGCTCGGATACAAAACATCCTGAAGCGCACTGGCTGTTTTTACGAAATTTGAGCGAACAGACCCACAGCTTAAATGTCGGACGGTACCCGGTGGAGGTCCGTCCGTTTGAAGTGATTATTCTGCCGTATCAAGTGCCGCTGCAATGCGGTTATGAACTAACCTTCTGCACATCCGAACTGTTGCATCAGAACGCCAACATGCTGGTCATCAAGGCCAACCGGCCTATCACCGCCTGTATCAAAACCAACCAGGCCAACCCCGACTTTGTGGTTGAGGATAACGCATCGGATGTGGATCGGTTGGGCTGCAAAGAAGGAAGCCTGACCTTCCGCTGCCCGCCACTCGATCCTCGGGAGTATCGCCATCTCAAAGTGGGGCGCCTCAACATCATCCTGCTGGGGCAGCACCTGGTGGATACGTTTTGGCTGCAGGAAAACGGCGTAATGATTGCCGGACCGGAAGTGCGCCTGCCCAAGCCGGATAAGAACCAGGAATACGGACTGGCCCAGGGCAGCAAAACCATTCAGGCCATTCACCCGGATGGACGCACGGTTGAATTATTCAGCCTGCCACAGTCAAGCTCTACGGATATTCCGGCCCTGACCCACTGGAAAATTTACAACGAAGCGCCCGAACTGGATGGCGACAACGGCGTGGAAAAGCAGTTTCAGCCCGTAGCCGACACCACTGCCGACTTTGACGCCAATGCCTTGTATGAAGGCGCGGCCTGGTACCGGTACACGCTGAACGGCCAACAACCCAAAGCGCTGGAGATTGACGCCCGCCACATCTGGGGCGCCTTTCTGAACGGCCAGCTCATCGGTTCCGGTCAGCAACTGGTGCTCATTCATGGTCTGGAAGCCCCGCCACCTGAAAAACTGACCTTGCCTGCCAAAGCCTGGAACAAGGACGGGGAAAACGAACTGTTGGTTTTTGTGAGCGGACTGGGACACCCCAAGGGCTTCCATGACGACGCCCAAACCCCACAGGGCCTGCTCAGCCTTAAAATCGACGGTCAGGACCAGGTCCAGTCGGTGGACATCCTCCCTACTTATTACAGCCGCCGTCAGGGAGCGCCCGAACTGGATGGCCGACTGTCCACGTTTTCCAGTTCTCCCATCGTTCGGATGCGAACAACGTTCAGCCTGCCAGAAAGTACAAGCACGAAAAATATAAAGACAGTTGTCCCCTGGGGCCTCAAGCTGGAAGGTCTGGACTTTGAGCGGATTAACATCTATCTCAATGGCAGCCTGATTGGCCGCTACTGGCGAGATTGCCAATGCCAGGAGCTTTTCTACCTGCCAACGGGCATCCTCAAGTCAGAGCCAGATTCTGAAAACACGCTGGAACTGATTTTGATCAACTTCTCCCCCTTTATTTCCAAAGCAGCGCTTGATTTCCGACCCAACCAGATCCGGCTCCATCCCTACGAAGTGTTTACACGCTGGCCTCTGCCGGATACACTGAACATATGACCGTCATCCCAAACTTCATTCTCAAGCGCATGTACAAAACAGGTACATTCCGGCACCTGCCGGAGGGTGTCGGTTTTGACATCATCAACACGCTGGGTCCCGGACAAATCTCAAAAATCAACAGCATTACGCTGAATGACACTGTTTTTGGCCCTGAGCAAATCACACTGCTGATTGACAACAACCCCACTCCTGCTGAGAACATCACGGAGAGCAATCCCGCCACTTTTTTCCTGAATCAGACCATTACCTGCATGATTCAGAATGCCTCTGTTGTCGATGGCCCATACGATATCACCCTGGATCTCATCAGTCGGGAGGCCGGGAAGGTAACCCTGACGGTCAAAGACACGCTTTCGGTCTGATTGTGACGCGCAAGAGACAAACGGCTTGACTGCACCGCAGGCTTTCGGTATCGTAGTTTCACCTCTTTACGCCCCCATCGTCTAGAGGCCTAGGACACCTCCCTTTCACGGAGGCGACGGGGATTCGAATTCCCCTGGGGGTACCACTTTTTCTCAAGAGAGAAGCCGGTCTCAGAAAGCATTTCAGCCTTCTGGGACTTTTGAGTTTTTAGGGGTGTGCGGAATTCCT
>CAZXUP010000241.1:0-4465 GCA_964643815.1 uncultured Vampirovibrionales bacterium | reverse complement strand
TGGTGCCGGTATCGGCCTGCTGCCGGTGGTTGGTGAGCGCAACGGAATAAAATTCGCCGACGGAGTTATCGCCTTCCAAAATGCAGCTGGGGTATTTCCAGGTAATGGCAGAACCCGTTTCCACCTGCGTCCAGGAGATTTTCGAGTTGTCGCCTCTGCAACGGCCACGCTTGGTGACGAAGTTATAAATGCCACCCTTGCCGGTTTTGGGGTCGCCCGCAAACCAGTTTTGAACGGTGGAATATTTAATTTCCGCATCTTTTTCAGCCACCAGTTCAACGACGGCGGCATGTAGCTGGTTGGTATCAAACTGGGGCGCCGTGCAGCCTTCCAGGTAGCTGACGTGGCTGCCTTCCTCGGCAATAATCAGCGTGCGTTCAAATTGACCCGCCCCTTCGGTGTTGATGCGGAAGTAGGTCGACAGCTCCATCGGGCACTTCACGCCTTTGGGGATGTAGACGAACGACCCATCCGTAAACACGGCGGAGTTCAGCGCGGCAAAGTAGTTGTCCGTCACCGGCACCACGCTGCCCATATATTTTTTAACGAGATCGGGGTGTTCCCGCATCGCTTCGGAAATGGAACAGAAAATAACACCATGCTTCGCCAGATCGCGCTTGAAGGTGGTGGCCACCGACACGCTGTCAAACACCGCATCCACCGCGACACCGGCCAAACGCTTTTGTTCGCTCAGTGGCAAACCGAGTTTTTCAAAAGTCCGAAGCAGTTCGGGATCGACTTCATCCAGGCTTTCGAGTTTGGGCTTGGCTTGCTTGGGCGCCGAGTAGTAAATAATGTCCTGGTAATCGATTTTGGGATACTGGACATGCGCCCAGTCCGGCTCTTCCATTTTTAGCCACTGACGAAACGCGTTGAGACGGAATTCCAGCATCCACTCCGGTTCGTTTTTCTTCTGGGAAATTACACGGACGGTGTCTTCCGTCAGTCCTTTCGGGATCACATCGGCTTCGATTTCCGTGCGGAAACCGTACTTATATTCTTGATTTGTCAGGGATTCCAGACTTTTCATTGTGCCGGGTGACTCCAGTTGAGGGGATTGCTTCTAAAAAACGGGGAATGGGGATTAGTTATGAACATCCAGGTACTGACAGGCTTCCGGGCAGCACCCGTCGGGATGCTCTCCGACGCAAGGTGTGCAGACGGTATCCAGCAGACGAAGCCGTTGCTCGATATCCTGGTTGAGGGTGCCGAGCTGGGTGATTTTGTCGTCAATAAAGACTTTTTGCTGACCAAGCGATTGCCGGGTATGGGCAATTTGCTCTTCTTTCGTAAACGAGCGGGTTTGAGAGTATGGCCCCAGCACCGCCAGAATCTCTTCCAGGGAGAAGTTTAACCCTTGCAACGCCAAAATAGCATTGACCCGCTTGAGCGAGTGCTGGTTATACAGCCTGTATTTCCCAGTGGAACGCTTGATCGGACCAATCAGATCCATTTCCTCGTAGTAGCGTAAGGTTCTGACCGTAACACCGCACAGCTTGGCAAGCGCGCCAATGGTCAGGTAGTCTGTTTCCGCCTGTAAATTTAAGGGAGGGCTGGACACAACCGGATCCTTATTATTGGTAAAAGTTGAGAATAGTGCGGTTGGCAAGGGGTACGGTAAGGAAGGGAATCTATATTCAGGGTAGCCTACATTAACGCTAACGTCAAGGTGAAGCTTCTCTCAACATGCACGTTCACGTGAGCGATACTGGACCGTATTGTGCCAAGAGCGCTAAGCCGTGTCAACCGCTTTGATTTCAGTGCGTACTGTATTCTCCATGTCTGTTTAAAGCGTGAAAGTGGGTATAGAATAAGTAAAGAGCTCAATTTTCCGTGGAGAATTACCCGGTGGCTGCCCGCAAGAAAAAAGATTATACGAATCTGATTTTGTTCACGCTTGTGGCGTTTTTTGCGATGCTGGCCCTGATGACGGCGTTCTTTTGGAAGCCCAACCGCTTCTACGACAAGGCCTATGAGCCGGTGATGAAAAGCACGGGCGACAGGGGCAGAGCCGCTACTAAAGAAGAGAATAGAGAGCCCAGACCCCGGGGCTTGCGGGAAGATGAAGTCAAAAAAGAGTACGGCAAGCGTTTTGCGACCTATTAACCCATCTGATCAATCCGTCAGATTGATATTGTCGATCAGGCGTACCTGGTTGACATAGGCGGCAATTAAAACCTTGCTCTCCGGTTTCAACACCTCCACCGGCTCAAACGTAATCTGATCCACGGCTTCCAGGTATTCAATCCGCAGCAAATCACCAGCACCGTTCAAGCCAGCCAGAATCTCCCGGGTCACTTCCTGCAAGGAGGCTTGGGCAGACAAGGGAGCGGGTGCGCTCCGTGCCGTTTCACGCAGGCGCATCAAAATCCGGGAAAGCGACAGCGCCGCCGCCCGCTCCTCGGGATTTTGCAAATAACGGTTGCGCGAACTAAGGGCCAACCCTGCCTTATCCCGAACGGTCGGGTGTGCAATGATCTCTACCGGCAACTGCAAATCTTTCACCATCTTGCGAATGACCGCCAGCTGCTGGGCGTCTTTCTCGCCAAACACAGCCACGTGTGGCTTAATAATGTGGAACAGTTTGAATACCACGGTGGCGACACCGGTGAAATGCCCGGGGCGAAACGCACCACACAGGCGATTGGTAAGGCTGGCTGGAGGTACGATCGTCGTGACATTTTCCAAACCGTCCGGGTACATGGTTTCCACGGTCGGCGTAAACACCGCATCCACATTTTCAGCCCGGCACGTTGCCAAATCCTGCTCCAAAGGGCGTGGATAGCGGTTCAGATCCTCAGCGGGGCCAAACTGCAACGGATTGACAAAAATGCTGACAACCACCCGATCACCCAGGCTACGTGCCCGGCGGATGAGAGCGATATGGCCCTCGTGCAAAGCGCCCATGGTCGGCACCAGGGCAATGCGCTGCCCGCGCCACTGCTGGTGCAGCGCTTCGGCTTCCGACAGGTTTGATACGACGAGCATGAAAATCCACCGTTTCAGGACGCGTTGACAGGTCAACACGGACGAATGCGCTTATTCTCCCATAAACGGGATTATTCGGCTTGCTTCAGCAGGTTCTCATAAACGGAGGCCAGCTCGGGCAGGAGTTCTTCCGGGAAGGAAAAAGCTTCGGCCTTGTTATCCGGGAAGTGGCCGGTGCGAATATCCTGGGCATACGCCTGAACGGCATCCGTCACCAGGCGGGAGGACTCCATGTAGCGGCGCACAAAGCGCGGCGTCAGTTCGCTGTAGCGGCCCAGCAAGTCATCCACCACCAAAATCTGTCCATCGCACACATTGCCCGCGCCAATACCAATGGTCGGAATACGCAAGCGGCGGGTAATCAGCGAAGCCACTTCCACGGGCACCATTTCCAGCACCAGGGCAAAAACCCCGGCTTCTTGCAGACGCAATGCACCGCCGATCAAACGCTTGGCGTCTTCCAGCGTTTTCCCCTGAACCTTAAAACCGCCCAACGTATTGAGCGATTGCGGCGTAAAACCCAGGTGCCCAACCACCGGGATACCGATTTCAACGAGATGTTGCACCACCGAGACCACACGATCCGACGCGCCTTCCAGTTTAACGGCCTGGGCATGGCCTTCCTGCATAAAGCGACCGGCATTCCTGATTGCTTCGGTATGGCTGGCCTGGTAGCTCATAAAGGGCATATCCGCCACCACCATCGAGTATGGCGCCCCCCGGGTCACCGCTTTAACGTGATGCAGCATTTCATCCACCGTCACGCTCAGCGTGTTGGGGTGACCAAGCACCGTCATGGCAAGCGAATCGCCCACCAGCAGCATCTCAACCCCGGCGGCATCCAGCATGCGGGCCGTGCTGTAGTCATAGCAAGTCAGCGAGACAATCTTCTCGCCTTTTTCTTTTTTGCGTTTCAACGAGGCCGCCGTGTGCGTGACGCGGCGAACAGTCTCCTGTGGCGCAGTTAGCTGAGCAGACTTTTGCTCGACATGAACAGACACGATGCATTCCTTTGGGGGTTAGGTGCCGCCATTATTCTAGTCCCCCGTCCTGTCTCTTGCAAGTTTCTTTGAACAATCTTTAATCACAGCCCCTGTTTTATCGGTAATTGACAAGGCAATTTCCGGAAAAGCAAAGCCATCCAAGGCGATTAGATCGTTACTGTTTGACTTCCAGGAGGTTTTCAGCGGGCGTTTCAGCCAGAGAAAGCTCGGGAGCCAGCGTGACAAGGGCTTTTTGCTTTTGAAAACGTGCCTGATGCGGGTATTCGCGCTTCAGCCAGTGGATAATCGCCCGGCCCAACTGCTGGGGGTTGTGCCGAACGGCATGCTGTTCGGATTCATCGACCAGCAGGTTTTCAATGACCTGCACACCCAACTCTTCACAGCGCTCCCGGTCTAACGCAACGGGATAGTAGCCATAACTCTGGTATTTTTCAAGCAGGGTTTCCGGCAGCCAGTTATTGACGATAACACCA
>CAZXUP010000240.1:931-4532 GCA_964643815.1 uncultured Vampirovibrionales bacterium | reverse complement strand
TAAACCAGGGCCACCTTGCTGAGAACGCCTGCATCTTTAAATTCGTGGTACAAGTCGTTTCCTTCGCGGGTGCGCTCGCCCACGCCGCCAAACACGGAGACGCCGCCGTGCTGCTGGGCGATGTTGTTGATCAGTTCCTGAATGATAACGGTTTTGCCGACGCCCGCGCCGCCGAACAGACCGACCTTACCGCCTTTGGAGTAAGGAGCGAGCAAATCAACGACCTTGATGCCGGTTTCAAAAATTTCAACTTCGGTGCTGCGTTCTGCCAGTGTCGGCGCCTGGCGGTGGATGGACCATTTTTCGGGAGCGTCAACCGGACCCGCTTCATCCACGGGTTCGCCCAACACGTTGAGAATACGGCCCAGCGTGGGCTGACCCACCGGTACACGAATAGGCGCGCCGGTGTTGATGACCTTCATGCCCCGAACCAAACCTTCGCTGCTGTCCATCGCAACGGAACGAACCCGGTTATCGCCCAGCAACTGCTGGACTTCGGTGGTCAGGGTAATTTCTTTGCCATGGGCGTCCTTGTCTTTAATCAGCAAGGCGTTATAAATTTGGGGCAGCTCGCCAGCCGGAAATTCTACGTCCACAACGGGACCGATGACCTGCGTGATAACGCCGGTCGACGTTTTTTCAGCCGTTTTTTCAATCACCTGAGGCATGAATGTCTCCTGTCAACTCTGCTTGGGGAATACGCTTGGGTTCGAAATCCTGCCGCGCCTTTTATTTCTGGGGTTCCAGTCTCGGAGCATACCCTGCCTGGGCTGGTCCAACAGGCTCTTCGGCGGATGGGGAAACTTGCCCTTATCTTGCCATAAAAACGGTTTTCGTCAAATGGCGCGGCCCTGCCAGCCCATCGGGTTGAGGAAACTCAAACAGTCATTTTTTCTCGTTATGGCGCCCTCTTCTCTGTCATTCCCGCACAGGCGGGAATCCAGGCCAGCAAGCTGGCTTTGGATAGGGCTGGTGACATGATTTTTCAACACTGGCTCTCCGCACCCGCCTGTGCGGGAATGACAGAGAAGAGTATTTGGTTTTGCACGAGAGATACTCTATAATAAACTCACTTTAAATCGTTGAGTGAGAGAGCGTCCCCATGAAGCCGATCCAGCCTTTTGCATTGTCTATCCTGCTTGCAAGCAGCCTTGTTGTGTCTCCGTTGGCCCTTGCGGAAAACACGTTGCAAGCCAACGATCCTGCCAGTAGACCTTCAGCCACCTCGGCCTTGCAAATTCAATCGGCCACCCAAAAAGTCCCCGCAGGCACCTTTCTTACCATCGCGTTCAACACCGCCATGGATTCGCGCGTTACTAACACCGGCGATCCGTTTAACGCGTCCATTGCGGCAGACTTCGGCGTGACCGGCCCCAACGGGGCGCAGCGTATTATTCTCCCGGCAGGCACCATCGTGCGCGGACGGGTCAACGAAGTGAAGCGTCCAGGCTTGTTCAGCCGGGGCGGAGCCATCTTTCTGGCCTTCGATCATGTCGTGCTGCCTTCGGGCGAGCAGTTGCCGCTGACGCTGAATCTTTCGACCGAAAACACCACCGTCAACAAGCAGGGCGCGTTGTACATGGACCCCGGCATTGGCGCGAAAGTGGAAAAAGGCTATGAAGATGGCAAAAAGGCCTTCGGCGATATCACTGATAGCGGCTACAAAAGCGGCAAGCAGATTGCGGGCGGCTTTGGAACATTGCTAACCGTGCCCGCCGCCGTGATTGGCGGGGCCTTGGTCGGCACCGGCATTACCACCGGTAAGGCCGCCGTGGCCGTGGTGGGCAAGGGCGACACCGCCGCCATCAAGCCGGGCGATAGCGTGACGATCGACTTCGGTGGTTCGTTTAATTTGCCGACGGAATAGATCTCTCCCGCTAAGATATCTGTCATTCCCGCTTTCGCGGGAATCCATTAATCGGAGAAGCTACCTTTTTATTCAATGGTTTTATAGCTGCCTTGTCTGAGTTCGCCAATTCGGACTCCGGAGCGATCATCAACAATATTCACAATCGGAATCCGATCCCCGCGCTCATAAGCCAGATGCACTCCTAGTGTTATAGCCACAGCTTCTTTTTGATCTATTTTCAAACGGTTCCACATAGCCCCATTCACAGAGGCATCATTGGCCGCTGCCTCTGTTTTGTAAATCAGGTTACCCTCGATTAGCCCCTTCACTGCATCGCGTGCTTCTTTTTCTGTGAATCTGTTAAAAAATTCATCATAATATCCGCCTGATTGAGCTGTGGCAACAGGTGCTGGTTCTGCGTCTGTAATGAGCGGCAGGTCATCTGTTTCGCGTAAATTCATGAGCGCGATGTTTGAAGCTGCCTCATAATGGCGCGGTTTATTAATAGTGTCCGCAAGCCAACCTAAAACCAAGGCAAAAAACGAGAGGCCCAACAGTATTTTAATCCGCATAACCCTTCTCCTATTTACTCTTACTTTATTTGAAAAATCTTCAACATCTAAGTACTCCGCAATTTTAACGTTGATCCTAACAGTGGATTCCCGCTTTCGCGGGAATGACAGAGGGATGGGACTGTTCAATCTTCCCAAATCTGTCTTTTAAAATGCAAAAATACCGTTCTGACTTAGCTTCCGCCAGCGAGAGCATCCTTGAAGCGGCCCATAAAGGATGCTGCGCCTTGTTGGCGGCCCGGGTTTTTGCGCATGCGCTCTTGCTGTAGTTCTTGAAGCTTCTGCAATAGTTTTTTCTCTTCGCCGCTGAGGTGCGTGGGGATGGTGACTTGCACTTCCACGTAGTGATCGCCGCGCTTGCTGTTGTTGTTGAGGTGCGGAATACCCGCGCCCTTGAGCGTAAATATATGCCCGCTTTGGGTACCGGCAGGGATTTTAATCTTCTCCACACCGTCCACTTTGTCCACTTCCAGCTCGCCGCCCAGCGCCAGCACGGAGTACGGCACATCCTGAATGGAATAGACATGGTAGCCATCGCGCTTGAACACCGGATGCGGCTTGATTTGCAGGACGACATACAAATCACCCGGAGGGCCGCCCTTGATGCCCGCATCGCCTTCGCCCGCAACGCGCAAACGCGTCCCCTGATCGACACCCGGCGGGATGCTCACCGAGCGGCTAACTTCGACCGCCGTGCGGCCTTGGCCGTGGCAGTTGGCGCACGGGTTGACGATGATCGAACCGGTCCCCTGGCAGTTGGGGCAACTGATGATCTGCGTGAAATGCCCGATGATGGTTTGCGTGGTTTGCTGAACCTGTCCGCGTCCACCGCAGGTGGTGCAGACCGTTGGGCCGGAGCCGGGTGAGGCGCCGCTGCCCAAACACAATTCGCAATTTTCGAGATGCGTGAAAATGATGTCTTTTTTCGCGCCAAAAACGGCCTCATGAAACTCCAATGCCAAGTCCAGACGCAGATCGTTGCCTTGCTGCGGGCCGCCCCGGCGGCGTTGACCACCCATGCCAAACCCGGCGCTTCCGCCAAAAAACGAGGCAAAAATATCGCCCAAATCCGGAAAACCTTCCGCAAATTCCCAAGAGGGCTGGTAGCCGCCGCCCTTCAGACCGTCATGGCCATAGTTATCATAAACTTGCCGCTTGCCGGTATCCGAAAGCACATCAT
>CAZXUP010000240.1:0-921 GCA_964643815.1 uncultured Vampirovibrionales bacterium | reverse complement strand
ATACGCCTCACCCAGCTCTTTAAACTGCGCTTCGGCCTGGGGGCTCTTGTTGGTATCCGGATGGCATTCTTTCGCCCGTTTCCGGAAGGCCTTCTTGATTTCGTCCGGCGAAGCGCCACGCGCAATGCCAAGAACTTCATAATAATCGCGTTTGGTCGTACTCATCACACAGTCTTTATACAGTCTTTCCAAGGGGAGTCAATACAAGAGGATTATACCGGCTATTTACGGAACGGGTTGTCGCGATCTTCTTCCGCCGGGGAGGAAGCATCGGCAGCAACGTCAGGGCCTCCGGTCGAAACAACGACCATCGCGGGGCGAATCACTTTGTCATGCAACTGGTAACCGCTTTGCGCCTCAAACATCACCGTGTTTTCGGGAAATTCGGCACTTTCCATCCGGTTGATGGCCTCATGGTACTGCGGATCGAACGGCTGGCCCACAGCCTGGATTTTCTTGACACCCAGACTTTCCAGACCATCCATCAATTGCTTTTGCATTACGCCAAAGCTCTTAAATAGCGTTTTTGGATCGGAATTTTCGTTCAGGCTGCCAGCCGCGCGCTCCAGGTTGTCCAACACAGGCAACAGTTCCAAAACGCTTTTTTGCGCGCCGTATTTCACAAGCGATTCCTGTTCTTCCCGCACACGCTTGCGGTAGTTGTCAAAATCAGCCGCCAGACGGGTGAACTGATCCTGTAAAAGCTGGTACTTGTTCTGCCATTCCTCGTTTTCTCCCAACAAGGCCTCGGCTTCCGGCGGAGCCGCTTGCGTCTCAGGCGAATTCTCAGGCTGACGTTCCTCGACCATCACGGTACCCTCCTGGGCAGCTTCGTTTTCCGGGCGTGAGGTTTGATTGAACATGGAATGGTCCTTTACTCAAAACGGGTGATTATTGGTGACGGAAGCCATCAGTACCGGC
>CAZXUP010000239.1:3183-4575 GCA_964643815.1 uncultured Vampirovibrionales bacterium | reverse complement strand
CAAGCAGGCTGAGGCATACCAGTGTTTCCACCAGCGACATGCCACGCTCAGCTTTTAGGCTCACTCTATGCACAATATCAGCTTCATTTCTGCTTGGCCGCAGAGTACCAGGCCCATTCTAAATAAAGAGTCTCGTCCACTATTTTTATCGGGTTTTGGGGGGAAAACTTGAGTCTCTATCATAACAAGATTTTCCGTTTTCCCAAATCGTTTAGCTAGCGTAGCGTGTCAGGCCAGTTCCAGTTGAATCGTGACGTGATTCAAGCCAAAGCGGCTCTTTAGCATCTGTTGCACCCGGTTTAACGTCTCGCCCGAGAAAGACTCGGGGGTTACTTCCAGATGAGCGGTCAACACCGTCCGTTGCATGTTGATATTCCAGACATGCAGGTGATGCACCGCCTGAATGCCGCTGCAATCTAGAATTTCTCGCCGGATATCCTCAACGTTCAAGTGGCTGGGGCAGCCTTCCAACAGAATGCGAATGGCGTCCCACAGCAAACCGATGGCGCTTCGGATAACCAGCAGCGCGATGAGCATGCTGATGAGTGGATCGGCGGCTGTCCAGTTGAACGTCAATACGGCCAGCGCGGCTAAAATCGCTCCGGCGGACCCCAGCAGATCGCCGAGAACGTGTAAATAGGCACCCTTGATGTTGAGGTTGTGCTGGTGATCGCCGTGTAAAAGGCTGGCCGAGATGATATTGATCAGCAGCCCCCCAACGGCAATAAGCAGCATCAAGTCAGCCCGGATGTTGACTGGGGTTTGAAAGCGCTCGTAGCTTTCGTATAAAATGCCCAACCCCATAGCCAGCAGCAGCAATGCGTTGAAGAACGCGGCCATGATTTCCACGCGCTGAAAGCCGAACGTCTTGTGGCTGGAGGCCGGGCGATGCGACAGCCATTGGGCGAACAGTGAAATGCCGATGGCGGCGGCGTCGGCAAACATATGGAAACCGTCGGCCAGCAGGGCCAAGCTGCCCGTCATCAAGCCACCGATGATTTCAACGCCCAGATAAGCCGTTGTCAGGCCAAACACCCAACGCAAACTGCGAAAGTGTCGTTTGGAGAGCGTGAGCGGATCGGCATCCAGATTGGAGTCCGATCCGCCGCAATGAGGTTGCTCGTCGTGATGGTGGTGCGAATGCATCGTGTTATAAACGCACCAGGCTTACGAGAAGCTCTCGATTACCTTCTTGATGCGTTCATACGCCCAGGCGAGATCCTCTTCCGACACGACCAGCGGCGGGGCGAAGCGGATGACGTAATCGTGCGTTTCCTTGCACAACACGCCTTCCTCTTTCAATGCTTCGCAGAATGGGCGCGCTTTGGTGTTCAGCTCGATGCCAATCAGCAGGCCGCGTCCGCGCACTTCCACAATGCGTGGGCTGTTGAT